>NZ_JASCOY010000009.1:0-118953 GCF_029960075.1 Pseudomonas sp. PS02290 | reverse complement strand
CGATTGCGATCTGCCTGTGACGATGATGTCGGCTGGTATACCGCCATCGCGAGCAAGCTCACTCCTACAGGTTCCCCGTCTGACGTTACGTCATGCGGGTGCTCTCAGGATTCGATATGCCCAGATACTTCCACCACCTTATTCTCGCGCTGTGCCTGTGGCTGCCCTTCGCCGCCCACGCCAGCGAGGCCGGCGACTTTGTTGCGGCCGACTCCTCCGAGCGCGCCCAATTGCTGGAAAGCTGGGCCGCCAGGCCTGACCCGGCGCGCGTCGAGTTGCTGGTTGCCCTGCAGGATGGCCGCGTCGCTGCCGACAGCAGCAACCGGGCGTTCATTCAGAACGGCGACAGCTTTATCGCCGTCGACCCGGACGCCCCCGCGCTGGCCGATGCACCCAACCCCGATGCGCCCCAAGCCATCAGCCTGAACAACCGCCTTCGCGGCCTGATCAACACCGCGCTGGCCAGCCATCAGCTTTTAGCCGCCGACCCGAAAGTCCGCCTGGCTGCCGCGCAGGTCCTGCAAAAAAGCGCCCGTCCGGCGCAGTTGCCCTTGCTGGTGCAGCAAGTGGCGAGCGAACAGGACGACAGCGTTCACGCCGCCCTGACCCTGGCGCTGGCCAATCTGCAACTGGTCGACATCAGCCCCACCGTGCGGCTCGCCGCCGTGCGTCTGCTCGGTGAAACCGGTGATCCACTGGCCCGCACCCGTCTCGAAACCCTGCTCGAACCCAACGTCGAAACCGACGCTACCGTGCGCCTGGCGGCCGAAACCAGCCTGGCTCAGGTCAAACGCAAATTGATGTTCGGCGAGATCCTCGGGCAAGCCTTCGCCGGCCTGTCGCTCGGATCGATTCTGCTGCTGGCGGCGCTGGGACTGGCGATCACTTTCGGCCTGCTCGGTGTGATCAACATGGCCCACGGCGAGATGCTGATGCTCGGCGCCTACGCCACCTACGTCGTGCAGATGATGTTTCAGCGCTACGCCCCCGGCGCCCTTGAGTTCTATCCGCTGGTCGCGCTGCCGATCGCGTTTTTCGTGACTGCGTGCATCGGCATGGCGCTGGAGCGTACGGTCATTCGCCACTTGTACGGTCGCCCACTGGAAACACTGCTGGCGACATGGGGCATCAGCCTGATGCTGATTCAGTTGATCCGCGTAGTGTTCGGCGCGCAGAACGTCGAAGTGGCCAACCCGGAATGGCTGTCGGGCGGCATTCAAGTGCTGCCCAACCTCGTGCTGCCCTGGAACCGCATCGTCATCATTGCGTTCGCGCTGTTTGTCGTCGTGCTGACCTGGCTGCTGCTGAACAAAACACGCCTGGGCCTCAACGTGCGCGCGGTCACCCAGAACCGCAACATGGCCGCCTGCTGCGGCGTGCCCACCGGCCGCATCGACATGATGGCCTTCGGGCTCGGCTCCGGCATCGCCGGTCTGGGCGGCGTGGCCCTGAGCCAGATCGGCAACGTCGGCCCTGACCTGGGCCAGAGCTACATCATCGACTCCTTCCTGGTGGTCGTGCTCGGCGGCGTCGGTCAGCTGGCCGGCAGCGTCACGGCGGCCTTCGGGCTGGGCATCGCCAACAAGATCCTTGAACCGCAGATCGGCGCGGTGCTGGGCAAGATCCTGATCCTGGCGCTGATAATTCTGTTCATTCAGAAACGTCCGCAAGGCCTCTTCGCACTCAAAGGACGGGTGATCGACTGATGAATCAGCCATTGATGGTCACTGCCGCGCAACGCGCCGGCACCAAAGCCACGGTTGCGGTCGGCGCGGTCATTCTTGCCCTGCTGATCGCCCTGCCGTTGTTGTCCCTGCTGCCTGAAAGCAACGGCCTGCAGGTGTCGGCCTACACGCTGACGCTGGTGGGCAAGATCCTCTGCTACGCGATCGTCGCGCTGGCGCTGGATCTGGTCTGGGGCTACGCCGGCCTGTTGTCCCTGGGCCACGGGCTGTTCTTCGCCCTGGGCGGTTACGCGATGGGCATGTACCTGATGCGCGAGGCGTCGGGTGACAGCCTGCCGGCGTTCATGACCTTTCTGTCGTGGACCGAACTGCCGTGGTACTGGGTCGGCACGCAGCATTTCCTCTGGGCCATGTGCCTGGTGGTGCTGGCGCCGGGGTTGCTGGCACTGGTGTTCGGCTTCTTCGCCTTCCGTTCGCGGATCAAGGGCGTGTACTTCTCGATCATGACCCAGGCCCTGACCTTCGCCGGCATGTTGCTGTTTTTCCGCAACGAAACCGGCTTTGGCGGCAATAACGGCTTCACCAACTTTCGCAGCATTCTGGGGTTCAGCATCACCTCCCAAGGCACCCGCGCCGTGTTGTTTCTGCTGACAGTGGCGTTGCTGGCGGGCAGCCTGTTCGTCGGCTGGCGTCTGGCGCGCAGCAAGTTCGGTCGCGTGTTAACCGCCGTGCGCGATGCGGAGAACCGCCTGATGTTCTGCGGCTACGACCCGCGCGGCTTCAAGCTGTTCGTCTGGGTGTTGAGCGCCGTGTTGTGCGGCCTGGCCGGGGCGTTGTATGTGCCCCAGGTCGGCATCATCAACCCGAGCGAAATGTCGCCAACCAACTCCATTGAAGCGGCAGTCTGGGTCGCCCTGGGCGGTCGCGGCACGCTGATCGGCCCGCTGCTCGGCGCCGGTGTGGTCAATGGCATGAAGAGCTGGTTCACCGTGGCTTTCCCTGAATACTGGCTGTTCTTCCTCGGCGCGCTGTTCATCGTGGTGACGCTGTATCTGCCCAAAGGCGTGATCGGCCTGATCAAGAAAAGGGGCGAGCAATGAAAAGCACTCCGACGCCCGCATTCGATCCGGTGCTCGACCCGAACAGCGATGCCGGTACCAGCCGCGACGCCATCGGTCTCGGGCAGGTTGCCGGCAAGGGGCTGAACACCTTGCACGGCACGATCCTGACCCTGGAAGACATCAGCGTCAGTTTCGACGGGTTCAAGGCTCTCAATGATCTGAATCTGTACATCCGCGTCGGCGAGCTGCGCTGCATCATCGGCCCCAATGGCGCGGGCAAGACCACGCTGATGGACGTGATCACCGGCAAGACCCGCCCCAGTCACGGCAAGGCCTGGTTCGGCGAAACCCTTGATCTGACCAAGATGAGCGAAGTGCAGATCGCCCAGGCCGGGATCGGGCGCAAGTTTCAAAAACCCACGGTGTTCGAAGCGCTGAGCGTGTTCGAAAACCTGGAGCTGGCGCAGAAGACCGACAAATCGGTATGGGCCAGCCTGCGGGCGAAGCTCAACGGCGAACAGCGCGACCGCATCGACGAGGTGCTGGAAACCATTCGCCTGACCGCGTCGATGTCGCGCCCCGCCGGGCTGTTGTCCCACGGCCAGAAACAGTTTCTGGAGATCGGCATGTTGCTGGTCCAGGACCCGCAATTGCTGCTGCTCGATGAGCCCGTCGCTGGCATGACCGACGCCGAAACCGAATTCACCGCCGAGCTGTTCAAGAGCCTGGCCGGTAAGCACTCGCTGATGGTGGTCGAGCACGACATGGGCTTCGTCGGCACCATCGCCGACCACGTCACCGTGCTGCACCAGGGCAGCGTGCTGGCGGAAGGATCGCTGGAAGACGTGCAGGCGGATGAAAGAGTTATCGAAGTGTATTTGGGGCGGTAAACCTCCGATCTGCTGATCGTTCCCTCGCTCCGCGTGGGAATGCATCCGGTGACGCTCCGCGTCATGAAGCAGACGCAGAGCGCCCGATGCGGCGTTCCCACGCAGAGCGTGGGAACGATCATAGGATTTCTTGAGAAACTGGCCATGCTCCAAGTCGAAAAGCTCCACCAGTACTACGGCGGCAGCCACATCCTCCGAGGCCTGTCGTTTGACGTAAAAATCGGCGAGGTCACGTGCCTGCTCGGTCGTAACGGCGTGGGCAAGACCACGCTGTTGAAAGTGCTGATGGGGCTGCTGCCCGCCAAAGAAGGCGTGGTGCAGTGGGAAGGCAAGCCGATCACCGGTTTCAAGCCCCACCAGCGCGTACATTCCGGGATCGCCTACGTGCCCCAGGGCCGGGAGATTTTCGGCCGACTGACCGTTGAGGAAAACCTGCTGATGGGCCTGTCGCGTTTCCCGGGCTCAGAGGCCAAGGAAGTCCCGCCGTTCATTTACGAGCTGTTCCCGGTGCTGCTGCAGATGAAGCACCGGCGTGGTGGTGACCTGTCCGGCGGTCAGCAACAGCAGCTGGCGATCGGTCGCGCCCTCGCCAGTCGCCCTCGCCTGCTGATTCTCGACGAGCCCACCGAAGGCATTCAGCCCTCGGTGATCAAGGAGATTGGCGCCGTGATCAAGAAGCTCGCCGCGCGCGGTGACATGGCGATCCTGCTGGTCGAGCAGTTCTATGATTTCGCCGCCGAGCTGGCGGATCAGTACATCGTCATGTCCCGCGGCGAGATAGTCCAGCAGGGCCGCGGCGAAAACATGGAGACCGAAGGCGTTCGGGGCCTGGTCACCATTTGATGCGCCGATCAGCTAAGGTACGGTCCTTCGATAACACGATAATCGACTTATGAATCTTCCTGCCCACACCGCCCTGTTCACCCCCAGCTGGCATGCCGAGCTGGAGCTGGCGTATGGGCGTTTCGGCGACAGCACGCGCCCGACCCAGCGGCGTCACAAAGGTCCGTTGCGGGTGCAAAAGCATCTGTACGCAGAAGGCCCGCAGGTCTGCCAGCACATCATCGTTCACCCGCCGGGCGGCATTGCCGGCGGCGACCGGCTGTACATCAGCGCCAGCGTCGGTGCCAACGCTTGGGCGCAATTGACCAGCCCCGGCGCAGCGAAGTGGTACCGCGCGGCGGGTCCGGCCTATCAGCAACTGGACATCAAAGTCGCTGCAGGCGGCACGCTGGAGTGGCTGCCCCAGGAGAGCATCGTGTTCAGCGAGGCCAAGGCTGAATTGACCACGCGAATCGACCTTGAAGGCGACGCCCGGCTGTTTTATTGGGATGTGGTTGCGCTGGGCCGGCCGGCCAGTGGCGAGCGCTTCGATCACGGCCACTTTCAGGCACATCTGGATATTCGGCGCGATGGCCAGCTGTTGTGGCACGAGCGCCAGCGCATTGTCGGCAATGACGGCTTGCTGGATTCGCCGATCGGCCTCGGTGGCAAACCGGTGTTCGCGACGCTGATCGTGACCGGGGAAATCGACGCTGAGTTGATGGAGCGCTGCCGCGAGCTGGCCGAACATTCCCCCGTGCGCGGCGACCTGAGCCAGCTGCCCGGGCTGATCATCGCCCGTTGCCTGGCAGACGAAGCCCTGCATGCGCGGGCCTGGCTGATTGCATTATGGAAGCTGCTGCGCCCTGCCCTGTTGGGCCGGGAAGCGGTGGCGCCGCGGATCTGGAGCACTTGATGGGACGCGTTGCCCGACCCGCTCCCTCGGGGCACGCATAGACATGCTGTAGGAGTGAGCTTGGTCTGGGCCGCATCCGGACGATAGCGATTCATCAGATAGGGACATGTCTCCGACACACCGCTATCGCGAGCAAGCGCACTCCTACAGATACATTGCAGCGCTGACTTATTCAGTTATTTAAGACGGACAAAACCCATGGACCTGACACCACGCGAAAAAGACAAGATGTTGATCTTCACCGCAGGCCTGGTGGCCGAGCGGCGGCTGGCACGCGGTGTGAAGCTCAATTACCCGGAAGCGATGGCCTTCATCTCCGCCGCCCTGCTGGAAGGTGCGCGGGACGGCCAGACCGTCGCCGACCTCATGCACTACGGGACAACTCTGTTGACCCGTGAACAGGTGATGGAGGGCATCCCGGAAATGATCCCGGAAATCCAGGTCGAGGCCACCTTTCCGGACGGCACCAAGCTGGTCACCGTGCATCAACCGATTGCCTGAGCGGCGCATCGACGCTGAGATGCCCACTGAAACAGCCACACAGGAACCCGTGGAAACGAACATGACCTATTCGATTCGTGACGCACTGCTGACGGACATGCCGGCCGTGCTGGCCATCTACAACGACGCCGTGCTCAACACCACGGCGATCTGGAACGAGCAACCGGTGGACCTCGCCAACCGCGAAGCCTGGTTCGCCGCGCGCCAGGCCCAGGCGTACCCGATTCTGGTGGCGGTCGACGCCAACGATCAGGTGCTGGGCTATTCGTCGTTCGGTGACTGGCGGCCATTCGAAGGCTTTCGCCACACCGTTGAGCACTCGGTTTACGTGCGCGCCGATCAACGGGGCAACGGCCTGGGTCCGCTGCTCATGAAAGCGCTGATCGAACGGGCCCGCGCCTGCGACAAGCACATGATGGTCGCGGCCATCGAAAGCGGAAACGCGGCGTCGATTCACCTGCACGCGCGCGAGGGTTTCATCACGACCGGGCAGATGCCCCAGGTCGGCACCAAGTTCGGCCGCTGGCTGGACCTGACCTTCATGCAACTGGACCTGTCGCCCGGCGCCTCTGCTCCACCCTCGCAAGCGCCCGGCATCAAGCCTGTCGCCTGAATGTTCATTCTGAAAGGATTTCGTCCATGAATGCCGCCCACTTACGCCGCGTCACGCCAGAAAGTTTTGCCCACTATCGCCCGGGTCTGGTGGCGCTATTGCTCGACGCCGTGCAAGACGGCGCGTCGGTCGGGTTCATGGCGGATCTAGGCGCCGAGGAGGCTGCCGACTGGTGGGACGGCGTCAAAGCCGAGGTCAAGCAGGGCAACGTGCTGCTGTGGGTGGTGGCAGAAGAAGACCAGGTGCTGGCGACGGTGCAATTGGCGCTGTGCCAGAAGGCCAACGGTCTGAACCGCGCCGAGGTGCAGAAATTGCTGGTGCTCAGTCAGGCGCGTCGGCGCGGGCTGGCAACTCAATTGATGACAGCGGTCGAGCAAGCGGCCCAGCAGCATCAGCGCGGGCTGTTGTTTCTGGACACGCTGGCAGGTTCCGATGCTGAAGATTTCTATCGCGCGCTGGGTTACGAGCTGTCTGGCATGCTGCCGGACTACGCCTGCAACCCCGACGGCGAATACAAGGCCACGGCCATTTACTACAAGTTACTGTCGAGGAAGAGCGCATGATTCCTGGTGAGTACCAGATCCAGCCCGGCGACATCGAGCTCAACGCCGGTCGCCGCACCATCACCCTCAGCGTCGCCAACAGCGGCGACCGGCCGATTCAGGTCGGCTCGCACTTTCATTTTTTCGAGACCAACGACGCCCTGACCTTCGACCGCGCCGCCAGCCGGGGCATGCGTTTGAACATCCCGGCCGGCACCGCCGTGCGCTTCGAGCCAGGGCAGGCGCGGGAGGTGGAACTGGTGGACCTGGCCGGGTTGAGGCGGGTTTTCGGGTTTGCCGGGCGGGTGATGGGGGATTTGTAAGGCTGTTTCTCTGTGGCGCGCGATTGCCCGCCAATGATCGTTCCCACGCTCTGCGTGGGAATGCAGCCCCTGACGCTCCGCGTCATACATCGGACGCAGAGCGTCCAGCGAGGCGTTACCACGCAGAGCGTGGGAACGATCCATGAATTCAAGGAATCGCCATGAAAATTTCCAGACAAGCCTACGCCGACATGTTCGGCCCCACTGTCGGCGACCGTGTGCGTCTGGCCGACACCGAGCTGTGGATTGAGGTCGAGCAGGATTTCACCGTCTATGGCGAGGAAGTGAAGTTCGGCGGTGGCAAGGTCATTCGTGACGGCATGGGCCAGGGCCAGGGCGTGGCTGCCGAAGTCGTCGACACGCTGATCACCAACGCACTGATCGTCGATCACTGGGGCATCGTCAAAGCCGACGTCGGTCTCAAGGACGGGCGCATCGCGGCCATCGGCAAGGCCGGCAACCCGGACATCCAGCCCGGCGTGACCATCGCCATCGGCGCGGCGACCGAAGTGATTGCAGGCGAAGGCATGATCCTCACCGCCGGCGGCGTCGACACCCACATCCACTTCATCTGCCCGCAGCAGATCGAAGAAGCGCTGATGAGCGGCGTCACCACCATGATCGGCGGCGGCACCGGCCCCGCGACGGGCACCAACGCGACCACGGTCACGCCCGGCAAGTGGCACATGATGCGCATGCTGCAGGCCGCCGAAGCGTTCCCCATGAACATCGGCTTTACCGGCAAGGGCAACGTCAGCCTGCCCGAGCCTTTGATCGAACAGGTCAAGGCCGGTGCCATCGGCCTCAAGCTGCACGAAGACTGGGGCACCACGCCTGCAGCCATCGACAACTGCCTGAGCGTCGCTGATCAGTACGACGTGCAGGTGGCGATCCACACCGACACCCTGAACGAATCCGGCTTCGTCGAAACCACCCTGGCGGCGTTCAAGAACCGCACCATTCACACCTACCACACCGAAGGCGCCGGCGGCGGTCACGCACCGGACATCATCAAGGCCTGCGGCTTCCCTAACGTGCTGCCGAGCTCGACCAACCCGACCCGGCCGTTCACCCGCAACACCATCGACGAGCACTTGGACATGTTGATGGTCTGCCATCATCTGGACCCGAGCATCGCCGAAGACGTCGCGTTCGCCGAGAGCCGCATCCGCCGCGAAACCATTGCCGCCGAGGACATTCTTCATGATCTGGGCGCATTCTCGATGCTCAGCTCCGACAGCCAGGCCATGGGCCGCGTCGGCGAAGTGATCATGCGCACCTGGCAGACCGCCGACAAAATGAAACGCCAGCGCGGGCCATTGCCTGGTGACGGCGAGGGAAATGACAACTTCCGCGCCAAACGCTACATCGCCAAATACACCATCAACCCGGCCATCACCCACGGCATCAGCCATGAAGTGGGTTCGGTGGAAGTGGGCAAATGGGCGGACCTGGTGCTGTGGCGCCCGGCCTTCTTCGGCGTGAAACCGACGCTGATCCTTAAAGGTGGGTCGATTGCCGCGAGTCTGATGGGCGACGCCAACGCCTCGATCCCGACCCCACAACCGGTTCACTACCGCCCGATGTTCGCCAGCTACGGCAGCTCGCTCCACGCCAGCAGCCTGACCTTCATCAGCCAGGCGGCCTTTGATGCCGGCGTTCCGGAGCAGCTGGGGCTGAAGAAACAGATTGGCGTGGTGAAGGGCTGCCGCAGCGTGACCAAGGCCGACCTCATCCACAACGACTACCTGCCGAACATCGACGTGGACCCGCAGACGTATCAGGTCAAGGCCGACGGCGTATTGTTGTGGTGCGAGCCGGCCGAGGTCTTGCCGATGGCGCAGCGGTATTTTCTGTTCTAAGCGGAGAACTCACTTTCTTTTGGGCGCGAGCTTGCTCGCGAAGGGGCCGGCGCATCCACCCACTCTTTCAATGGCTGAAATGCCGCCTTCGTGAGCACGGTGGGGCGCGACCCCGGTCTCCTACATGGCTTGTTTTGGCTGCCTGACAGCGCTTCAACTGGACGGCAAGCCAACACTAAGAGGAAGCGCACGCAAATGCGTGATGCTTCCTGCAACAACATGGCGGTACTATGCGCGCTCTCATTCAGCGCCCCGCCAGCAAGGTAGTCCCCCATGCGTCTTTCGGACTTCATCGTTCAGAATGTGGATCGCATCGTCGATGAGTGGGAACGGTTTGCGGCCACGCTGACGCCCGCAGCCGCCCAGATGAGTTCAGTCGAGCTGCGCGACCACGCCGAGGCGATCCTTCTCGCGGCGGCGCGTGACATGAACACCGCCCAGACCAAGGCCGAGCGCATCGCCAAGGCTCAGGGCGAAGACATCGGCAAAACCCCGACACTCGATCAGGCCGCCTCCAGTCATGGCGAGCTGCGGCATATCGTCGGGTTTGATCTGGTGCAGATGACCTCCGAATTCCGTCATCTTCGGGCCACGGTCGTGCGCTTCTGGGCAGAAAACCAGAAAGAGCCGCAGGCCAGTCATCTCACTGACATGATTCGCTTCAACGAAGCCATCGACGAAGCCCTGGCCGAGTCGACGGCCGCCTACGCCGATCGCGTGACGCGTTCCCGTGACATCTTTCTCGCCATTCTCGGCCACGACCTGCGCGCGCCCTTGCAGGCCATCGGCATGTCGTCCGAAGTGCTTATGCGCAAAACCGCGCTGACGGACGCCGATCTTGCGTATATCAAGCGCATCAAGAGCAGCAGTCTGTTGATGGGAACGATGATCAGCGATTTGCTGGAGTTCGTTCGAAGCCGTCTCGGCGTCACGTTGCCGGTCGAACGCAAGCCGATGGAGATGACCCTCGCCTGCCGTGAAGCCATTGACGCGGCCACGGCGGGGCAGCCCGATTGCAACGCAGTGTTCACCAGCACCGGTGAGACCCGGGGCGAGTGGGATCAGGCGCGCATCGCGCAATTGCTGCAAAACCTGATTGGCAACGCCTTACAGCATGGCGCGGCGACGCGTCGGGTCACCGTCACGCTCACCGGCAGCGAAAACCACGTGAGCCTCTCGGTGCACAACGACGGCGAGCCGATTGCGGAAGAAGCCATCGGCAGCATCTTCGACCCGCTGGTGCGCTCGGCCAATGAAAAGGCCGGCATCCACAACCCGTCCACCAGCCTGGGCCTGGGACTGTTCATCGTCAAAGAAGTGGTGAACGCCCATGGCGGCGGCATCACGGTTGTGTCGAACGTCGGAGACGGTACGACGTTTACCGTGGAGTTGCCGAAGAAAGGTTAGCAAGCGACTGCGCGAAATCCGCCAAACACCGCGCTGTTGCAGGGGCGCTCGATACCTGTGGGAGTGAGCTTGCTCACGAAGGCGGCAGTCCTGCCGCCGAAGATGTAACGAATGAGAAGGCCTCTTCGCGAGCAAGCTCGCTCCCACAATGACGTCGTCAGCAGGAAGATCGCTATCTGGCAGAAACGCAGCACTTGTGGGAGTGAGCTTGCTCACGAAGACTGCATCCCTGCTGCCGAAGATGTAGCGGAAGGGCCTATTCGTGAGCAAGCTCACTCCCACAATGACATCGTCAGCAGGAAGATCGCTATCTGGCAGAAACGCAGCACTTGTGGGAATGAGCTTGCTCACGAAGACTGCATCCCTGCTGCCAGAGATGTAACGAATGAGAAGGCCTCTTCGCGAGCAAGCTCGCTCCCACAATGACGTCGTCAGCAGGAGGATCGCTATCTGGCAGAAACGCAGCACTTGTGGGAATGAGCTTGCTCACGAAGACTGCATCCCTGCTGCCGAAGATGTAACGAATGAGAAGGCCTCTTCGCGAGCAAGCTCGCTCCCACACTGCCCTCCACGCCAGCCTGTCAGTCGAGAAACCGCCCCAACCGCTGCCTGAGCATGCGGTTTTCCGCCCTCACGTGTTCAAGCTCGTCGAGCAGGTTCAGCGCCAGGGCGACGCCGTCCCATTCCAGCTGCAATTCGTAATGCAATTTGACCGCGCGTTTGGCAATCGACAGCGCCGCGCTGTCGAACAGCCATTCGTCCGGCTGCCTTCCCTGGGGTTCGAGAATGCCATGTTCGACAATCTCGATGACGAAGGCGGCCGGCAGGTCGACCACCTGACAGAACTCCTGCATGTCGATGACCAGGGTGTTGCTCATGATCAGTTACTCCATTGAGCCCTCGGATCGAACGCGGCCTGCTCGGCCAGCTTTTCCCACAGCGCTTTGGTAGCCTCATCGGTGGATTTGGGCATGACGATTTTCAGTTGTGCGTACAGATCGCCGCGCTGGCCCTGCTTGTTCAACAGACCATTGCCTTTGACCCGCAGCCGCTGGCCGTTCTGGCTGTCCGGACGGATGGTCAGGTTGATCTTGCCGGTCAGTGTCGGGACGGCCACTTTTGTGCCGAGCGCCGCTTCCCACGGCGCGATCGGCACCGTGATGATCAGGTCGTGGCCCTCGACGTCGAACATCGGATGCGGCGCCAGACGGATGATCAGATAGAGATCGCCCTTCTCGCCACCGGCCACGCCGGGAGCGCCCTGCCCCTTGAGGCGAATGCGCTCGCCATCGGTGACGCCCGCCGGGATCTTCACGTTCAGCGTCTTGGTGATGTCCGCCATGCGCTGGCCGTTGGCGCTGTGCTGCGGCACTTTGAAGCTGATCTGCTTGGACTCGGTGGAGAGTGTCTCCTCCAGAAACACCGCCAGTTCCATCTCCACATCCTGCCCTCGACGCCCCGGGCTCTGCGCCCGACCGCCTTGCTGACCACCACGATTGCCGAAGATGGAGCTGAAGAAGTCGGAAAAATCTCCGTCCTCGAAGCCGCCGCCGCCAAAACCCGGCCCTGCGCCCGCGCCGCCACGGCCCTGCCAGCCAGGCGGCGGCTGGAACCGGCCCTGACTGCCGTATTTGCGGATCTCGTCGTATTCGGCGCGCTTTTCCGGATCGCTCAGCGCTTCATAGGCCTCGGAAGCCTCTTTGAATTTGTCTTCCGCGCCAGGCTCTTTGCTGACGTCGGGGTGATACTTGCGCGCGAGCTTGCGATAGGCGGTCTTGATTGTCTTCTCGTCCGCCGTCGGCTCTACGCCAAGGATCTTGTAATAGTCTTTGAAGTCCATCTGACGGTCACCCAATTCTGGAATATCCAGCCCAGTCCGCACCGCGTTTCACATGTGAACGCTGGCAGCGTTGAACGTTGCAAGGTTATCGGCACGCAGTCGCGCGAAATGAAACGCTGTCCAGACCGGCCAAAAGCATTAAGAGTTGCCTGCTAGATTGGGGCTCGGGGCCGCAGTTCAAGACATGCGCGCGAAATAGATGCCCGGCGGCTGATAAACCGACGTTTCGCGCTACGCATCCGGCGCGCACTCGCATACACTGCGCGGCCGTTTTTTGACTGGTATGCAAAGCAGATGAGCACTCCATCCCCGGCCCGTGCCCTTGGCATCGATTTCGGCACGTCCAACTCCACGGTCGGCTGGCTGCGTCCCGGAGCGGAAACGCTGATCGCGCTGGAGGACGGCAAGATCACGCTGCCTTCGGTGGTGTTTTTCAATATCGAAGAGCGCCGCCCGGTCTACGGTCGCCTCGCCCTTCACGAATACCTCGAGGGCTACGAAGGCCGCCTGATGCGCTCGCTCAAGAGCCTGCTGGGTTCCAAGCTGATCAAGCACGACACCAGCGTGCTCGGTACGGCGATGCCGTTCAAGGACCTGCTCGGGCTATTCATCGGCGAACTCAAGAAACGCGCCGAAGCCTCGGCCGGTCATTCCTTCGAGCAAGTGGTGCTGGGCCGGCCGGTGCATTTCGTCGATGACGACGCTGCCGCCGATCAAGAGGCCGAAGACACCTTGGCCGACGTGGCGCGCAAGATCGGCTTCAAGGACGTTTCCTTTCAGTTCGAGCCGATTGCGGCGGCGTTCGACTACGAGTCGACCCTGGACCGTGAAGAGCTGGTGCTGATCGTCGACATCGGCGGTGGTACGTCGGACTTCTCGCTGGTGCGTCTTTCCCCGGAGCGTCGGTTGATCGATGACCGCCACAGCGACATCCTCGCCACCGGCGGCGTGCACATCGGCGGTACCGACTTCGACAAGCAGCTGAGCCTGCAGGGCGTGATGCCGTTGTTTGGTTATGGCAGCCGCATGAAAAGCGGCGCCTACATGCCGACCAGCACGCACATGAACCTGGCGACCTGGCACACGATCAACTCCGTGTATTCGCAAAAGTCGCAACTGGCGCTGGGCAGCATGCGCTATGACATCGAAGACACCCAGGGCATCGATCGGCTGTTCAAGCTGATCGAGCAACGCGCCGGTCACTGGTTGGCGATGGAAGTGGAAGAGACCAAGATCCAGCTGACCGAAGCGGACAGCCGTCTGGTGCCGATGGACCGCGTCGAACCCGGCTTGAGTGTCGACCTGACGCGGCAGCTGTTCGAATCGTCCATCGATGCGCTGCTCGAACGCGTGCGCGGTAGCGTGACGAACCTGTTGAATCAGGCAGGCGTGGGCGTGACCGATGTCGACACCGTGTTCTTCACCGGCGGCTCCAGCGGCATCCCGGCCCTGCGCAACAGCGTCGCCGCCATGCTGCCCAAGGCCCGGCACGTCGAAGGCAACATCTTCGGCAGCATCGGCAGCGGTTTGGCGATCGAAGCGAAAAAACGCTACGGCTGATTCGCAGCTGTCTTGCCCTCAGTGGGACCGCATGCTCTTAGTGGGACCGCATGCACTTGTAGGACTGGCTTTAGCCGGGAAGGCGTCGGGTGTCACGCCGCAAATCTTATGGTGCACAAGCCGGCCCCTTCCCGGCTGAAGCCGGTCCTACTGACCGCATGCAAATGTAGGACTGGCTTCAGCTGGGAATGCGTCGGGTGTCACGCCGCAAATCTTATGGCTCACCCACTGGCCCCTTCCCGGCTGAAGCCGGTCCTACTAAGACACCGCGTGCACATGTAGGACTGGGTTTAGCCGGGAAGACGCCGGGTGTCACGCCGCAAATCTTATGGTGCACCCACTGGCCTCTTCCCGGCTGAAGCCGGTCCCACTGACCGGGTGCAGCGGTGAAAAGGGTTCAGATCTCTTGAGCACCAGTCGCTATACCAACTCCGCCCGGCGCAGTTCGCTTTTCAGGTACGCGTAATAAATCGGCCCTGCGACCACGCCCGGCAGGCCGAAGGCAGCTTCGAAGATCAGCATCGCCAGCAGCAATTCCCACGACTTGGCGCTGATCTGCCCGCCGACGATCCGTGCGTTGAGGAAATACTCGACCTTGTGGATCACGATCAGATACCCCAACGCCGCCATCGCCACCCAGATCGACAACGACATGCCGACGATAAAGATCAGCGTGTTGGACATCAGGTTGCCCACCACCGGAAGCAGGCCCAGCAGAAAGGTCAGCACGATCAGGGTTTTGGTCAGCGGCAGGTGCACGCCACAAAGAGGCAGGATCACCGCCAGGAAGATCGAGGTGAACGCCGTGTTCAGCAGCGAGATCTTGATTTGCGCGAAGACGATATTGCGGAAGGCTTGGGTCAGCAGGTGCAGACGCTCGAACAGCGCCGCCGCCAATGGCTTGCGCTTGGTGACATCGGGGATGCGCTGCAAGGCGATAATCGCGCCCAGCACCATGCCTATCAGCAACGTCACGAACATGTGCGCCGCGCCCTTGCCGAGCAGTTGCAGCTCGCCGAGGTGCTTGGTCAGCCAGGCGCTGAGCGACACCTGAAACTCGGTGGCGCTGGCCGGCAGGTAGTTGTCGATGAAGGGCGGCAGCTGACCGCGGGCGCGGTCCACCAGAATCATGAATTTATCCAGCGACGCGCCGGGGTTTTCCGCTTCGTGCAGCAAAAAGCTGATCGCGCCGGCAAACAGCAACGCCAGTACGGTCACCACCAGAGTGCCCAGCAACGCCACCGCCAGCCACCGCGCGCGCTCGCCGGCAATCAGCCGTTGCAGCTGCGGCGTGAGCATGTCGACCAGCTCATACACCAGCAAACCCGCCAGCAGACTGGGCAGAAGGTTGAGCGGCAGGACCAGCAGCAACCCGCCGAACACGAGAATGCAACTGGCCAGATAGACTTGACGGGGCGTAAACGTTGGCATACAGCCTCAAAACGAGCGGCGTGAAGGATGGGCAGTCTGCCAGCGTTCTGAGTGGAGAACCAGCGACGCGAAAGCCCTTGAGGGCTCAAGCGCAAGGAGGCTGCGATTGCAGGCCAGATCATCGTCCGCAATCGCAGAAAGTACAGGGGCTGGCGCCGCTTTTCAGCGCCTGGAATCCGCTCGGAAAATTATTTCTTTTTAAGACAATCGCTCATGAATGCCTTGCGCGCATCGCCCTTGAGCGCCTGGGTACTGGCCGTAGCGTTGCAGGTTTTCATCTTCTCCTGCTGAGTGGCGGCAGGCGCAGGCGCGGCCTTCAGGCAGGTGCTCATGAACGCCTTGCGCTCGTCGCCCTTCAGGGATTTGGCCGAGGCATCGGCATTGCAGGTGGTCATCTTGTTTTGTTGCGCGGTGGCGGCAAAACCCTGGGCGCTCAGCAGCAGGCCCATCACTAGCAGAGGAATACGCAGCATCGTCATCGGTTTTCTCCGGAAGCGCCAAGCACCTGCATGGCTTTCAAAGCAGTGTAGTCAAAGAATGTTGCTGCATATTTCTGCAAATGCACAGCGTGCGCTGGACGTGCGGACTGACAGGCCGATAATGGCGCCTCATTCAACAGCCGGTTCGCTCATGCAATACCTTTATCCACTGCTGACCGTCATGATCTGGGCGGGCAACAACGTCATCACCAAGGCCGCCGCCGGGCGTATTTTCCCGGCTGAAATCGGCTTCTATCGGTGGTTGCTGGCGGGGGTGTTGTTCACGCCGTTTCTGCTCGGCCCCGTGCTGCGCAACCTGGCGCAGATCAAACCCATCATTGGCAAAGTGGTGGTGCTGGGCGTGCTGGGCATGGCGATTTATCAGAGCCTGGCGTACTACGCGGCGAATATCACGACGGCCACCAACATGGGCATCATTCTGTCGCTGGTGCCGGTGATGACGCTGGGTATGTCGATCGCCAGCCTCGGCACGCGGCTGACTGCAGGCGCACTGGTCGGTGCAATTGTGTCGTTTGCCGGCGTCTTATGGGTGGTGTCACAGGGGAGTTGGAGCTTGCTGGTTGCCCACGGCATCAACATCGGCGACGTGATGATGCTTGTCGCAACGCTGGCCTATGCGACCTACAGCACGCTGCTGAAGAAATGGCAGTTGCGCATGCCGCCATTGCAGCTGCTATACCTGCAGATTCTGGTGGCGATCATTGCGCTGTTTCCACTGTTCGTGATTTCACCGAAGACTGGCTTGAACGCGAGCAACATTCCGTTGGTGCTCTATGCGTGCATCCCGACCTCGATGCTCGCGCCGCTGCTGTGGATGAAAGCGATTTCCATCCTCGGACCCAGCCGTACCACGTTGTTTTTCAACCTGGTGCCGATCCTGACGGCGCTGGTTGCCGCGCTCGCGCTGGGCGAGCAACTGGCGTCGTATCACTTTATCGGCGGTGCCCTGACGCTGGGCGGGGTGATCCTGGCAGAACGCTGGACCACACCGCTGCGCAAGGCCGCAATCCGTTAAACCTGTCTGTCGGATGAACCCGGCAGTCAGGCTTTGTCGTGATCCTCCGCAGCGTGAATCGACACATCGGTAATGCCCAGCACATGGGGCAGACCGATGGTGTCTTCACCGGTATCGAAGGGGTCATCTTCAACGGCCACGTTGTGCTTGAGCGCCAGCTCGTGCACAACCTCGATGATCGGCACGTCGAGGTTTTCAATCAGATCGACATGGTGCTCACCGGCCAGCGTGTACTCGATTTCATAAAGCTCTTTATCGCTCATCGCATCTCTTCCTACGCGACCTCACGGGTCGACTGATCACGAACTACGGCCAAATAAGTCAAAGACCGGCGGCTTTGAGACGCGCGGCGTGTTTCAGGAACCACCCAGGGGATTGGCTCCCTTGCCCACCAGACCGAAGTGCTGGTTGACGATGTCGAAATGGTCGAGCGGGTAGTCATCGCTGATTTAAACCAGGTGAGAACTGCATCTCCCGACCATGCCATCAGATTGACCTCGCTGTTTCGCGAACGTGCGAGCAATTTTCGGCCGGTGAGATTTGACGACAATCGGCCCAGGATGGCCCGGAATTGTTCCTAAGGGCGACAGGTGCGGGTAATGCCCCATCGCCATCAATTTGATCGAACTCTTTTGCCTCTCCAATGCTCCTAAGAGCAACGGGCCAACAATGGCCTTTTTCGCGGAGCGATTCGAATGTTCAAGCAATCCCTGGCAGTAGTGATTTCCATGGCCGCATTGGCTGGTTGCGCATCGACCACCCTGCCCAACCCGGTTGATTACGCGACCTATCGCAATGAGCCGCTGGTCAAGCAAGTCGAAGAAGGCATGACCAAGGAACAAGTCCTGACCATCGGCGGCACGCCATCGACAACTGTTCAGCGTCGCGCCCACCCCGGCACTTGCAACAACTACGTGCTGAATCGCGAAGGCCATCAGCAGGCTTACTACGTCACCTTCGACAACAATGGCCGCGTCAACAGCAAGGGCTTCATGACGTGCGAACAGCGTGACGCCAACGAACGCGCCATGTGATCTAACGCCGTTGGTTTGAATGGATGAGTCCACCCGTAATCACTGTGCCGGTGCATCGCAAGGATGCCCGGCACTGCCGTGATCGCGGGGGATTCGTCCTGAAGCACGCTCGCCCCGCTTTGCCCCACGCTGAAAAACCCCCGCGTCAAAAAGTCCCTCAACAAAAATCAAACTTTTGCCAGTGCCCACCACTCACACCTTAAGACCCCGATCCTGCCGGGCGCCTGCTTCAGGCATGGCGCAACAGAGCGCGACGGAAAAAAACCGGAACAGCCCTGGAGAAATCTGATGATCAATCTGCACCCAATGACCGATGTCGCCACCCTGCGAGAGCGCGCGCGCAAAAACGTCGAAGACGGCGCCGTCACTGAAGGCTACAACGGTGATCGTGATGAGGTCCTGCGTTTGCTGAACTCGTCGCTGGCCACCGAACTGGTCTGCACCCTGCGTTACAAGCGCCATTACTTCATGGCCAAGGGGATTAAATCCCACGCAGCAGCCGATGAGTTTCTGGAACACGCCAATCAAGAACTCGAACACGCTGACAAGCTGGCCGAGCGCATCGTGCAGCTGGGCGGCGAGCCGGAATTCAACCCGGACCTGCTGAGCAAGAATTCCCACGCCCAGTACGTGGCCGGCAACACGCTGAAAGAGATGATTACTGAAGACCTGGTCGCCGAGCGCATCGCGATCGACAGCTACCGCGAAATCATTCAGTACATCGGCGACCAAGACCCAACCACCCGCCGCATCTTTGAAGAGATCCTGGCGCAGGAAGAAGAGCACGCCGACGACATGGCCGACCTGCTCGACGGCCTCTGATACGCAACACGCAATGCAAAAAGCCAGGGCACAGGCCCTGGCTTTTTTGTGGGTGACTTTCAGGCGGGATATTTAGGGTATACCGAGCTATTCGCGAGCAAGCTCGCTCCCAGAAGGGCCAGATCAACAAGACGCCGAATCAGGCGCCGAACCCGGTTATGTGTGAGCGAGCTTGCTCGCGAAGAGGCCCGCACATCCGACGCATGTCAGGCGGCCGTGATGCCGCCTTCGCGAGCAAGCTCACTTCTACAGGACCGGGTACAACGCAAGCCCGCGCCGAAGCCGGGCATATTGAGGAAGTGAAGACGGCACAGATCCGGTGCCGAACTCACTTCACCGTTTTCGGCGCCTTGCCCGAGCGCATCTGCTCCAGCAACGCGGTGCACTGGTTAGGCGCGTCCCCGCTGCTCGGCGCTACGAGTGCCAGCAATCCCGCCGCCGGCCCCACTGCCGCGCCCAGCAGCACCATGCCGGCTCCGCGCAGCAACAGCGGACCCGACTCCACGCCCGCATTGGGCTTGCTGAACGGCCCGCGCACGTACAGCGGCGAACGCAGGGAGAAGACCCGGAAGCCTTTCGATTCCGGCGTGATCTTCATGTCCAGTTGTTCGGTCTTCAGGTTCGCCGTGCCGTCGACGTAAATGATCGCGTTCTCGGTATCGAACACGAACACCTTGGTGCTCGCCAGGCCGTCCTTGAAGCCCACATCAGTGGCCGCGCAGTTGATCTTCACGTCCTTGTCGCCAAACAGCTTGCCGACCACATAGTTACCCACGTTCAGCCCGGCAATCTCCATCAGGCCACGGCTGACAGCGCCGTCGTTCACCAGCATTTTCAGCTCGCCGTTGGAGGTGCCCAGCAAGGCAGCGACCGAGTTGCCGCGGCCACTGAGATCGGCATCACCGTTGAGCTCACCAAAGCTGGTTTTCATCGGTTCGAAGGTCGGGAACAGCTGCTTGAGCTTGAAGCCGCGAGCCGACAACTTGGCGCGGCCTTCCAGCGGCTGGGTATGGCCGTTCAGTTTGATATCGGCGTCGAGCTTGCCGCCGGCGACACCGAAGCGCAGCGGCTGCAGGCTCAGTACGCCATCGTTGAGCACCACGTGGGTGTACAGATCGGTGAACGGCAGGTCGGCGCTCTGCACGATGCGCTTGCCGGTGAACTCAACGTCGGCGTCCATGGCAGCCCAGCGGTCGGTCTTGAACTCCTCGACCGGCAGCACTTTGCCTGTCGGCTGCTTGCTCTCGCCGCCGCGGGTCTTCTGCTCGGCGTTGGAATCGGCGCCGATCAGCGGCTTGAGGTCAGTCATCAGCAACTGATTGGACACCAGCGCGCCGGTCAGCTTGGGACGCGGTTCGCTCGCCACGAAGCCGAGATCACCGTGGATATCGCTGTCACCGATCTTGCCGTTGAAACCCTTGTACTGAAACGACGCACCGGCCGGGTCATGCAGTTTGGCGACGAGGCGGCCATCGGTGGCGTACGGTGGGGAATCCGGCAGGGTCACGCCGGTCAGCGGATACAGGTTGCTGAGGCTGTCGCCGGACAGTTTCAGCCGCAGGTCCAGTTCACCGAGGTTCTGCGGATCGGTCACGGTGCCCGCGATGGCGACACGCAAGGCGCCCGCACTGACGTCGGCCTGTACCGGGAATGGCAGCGCGGCGTCTTTCAGCGCCAACAGACCACCCACTTTGCCGCTGCCGTTGAGTTTCTGGCCGTGATACTGGCCTTTGGCGGTAAAGCCGAAAGCGTAATCCTGAGCCGAAGCGCCCTTGTCCTGGACCTTCTTCGCCTCGCTGCTGCCGACGATGTCGCTGTAGGGAATCGGCTTGCCCAGCGGGTCGATGACCACGTCAACGGCCGTGTTGATCTTCTGGTCGTTGTAGCTCACGAAGCCTTTATCGAAGCCGATCGAGCCGATGTCCACCACCCAGCTCGAGGGTTTGGCGTTCGGGTCGCTCTTAGGCAGATCGAACACCCAGTTGGCGCGGCCATCGGCCAGACGCTCAATTTTCGCATTGGGCTCGGTCAGGTTGATACGTGGAATGACCACGCGCTGGGCCAGCAGCGGCAAGGGAGACAAGCGCAGATCGACGCGCTTGAGCGTGACCATCTGCGGCGTCTTCGACCATTCCGGGTTGCCCAATGCGATGTCTTCCGCCGACATATGCGGCCATGGCACCCAGGCGCGCCAGCCGCCTTCGTCGGGCTCACGGTGCCAGCTCACGGCCAGATTGCCGTTGATGGCAAAGGGGCGATGCAGTTCTGCAGACACCTTTTCATTGATGGTCGGCTTGAGCCGGTTCCAGTCGAACGTGGCGATCACAATGATCAGAATCACCAGCAACAGCAGCAGGATTGCGGCTGTCCAGGCGAAAATTTTACGGCCTCGCGTCATTGCGTCATCTCCCCAAAACCGACGCGCCGTCCAGGGCGCGTCTCGTACGTCGTAACGGTTCGACTGAGAAAAGCCGCGTCGGTTTGATGAAATCTGTATTCAGGGTCAGAAAAGTTCCGCCCCCCGCCCATACCGTACGTCCAGACGATCGCCACTGTTGATCCGAAACGCGCTGAGAAGCCCGCCCGGCAAGGGGTCCGCAGCCGCATCATTTCTGTCGATGGTCACCATCAGCCCGCTGAACTTCTTTATCCACAGGTCAGCGGTAAAATCGCCAGCACGTTCACACAACCCTTTACACCCGAGCATCCTTCCATGAAACGCCAATTGATTGCCCTGACCCTTTCCCTACTTGCCTCGAGCGCGTTTGCGATGCCTGCCAGCGAACAAGCGATCCTTGGCGAAGCGAAGGCGACGCAGCATTCCGGTTTGCCGACCGTTGCGCAGGACGGCCCGGATCGATTGATCAATCAATACCAGCGCGTTGCCGACAACGGCCCTGATCGGCTGATTCAGCAGTATCAGCGGGTTTCCTGATTCTTACCCGTTGCATCGAAAAGCTTCCCGGCTAAAGCCGGTCCTACGGAAACAACGCGGCGCTGGATTAGTGGGACCGGCTTTAGCCGGGAAGAGGCCGGTTTGAGCACCCTCAATCCGCCAGCATAAGCGCGAGAACCGCCCGGCCTTGATCGCCGGGCTTTTTATTGCCCGACGTGAAACCGGGTTCGACGCCACGCAAACGCATTTGCTAGAGTTGCGGCCCATGCCTTCATCAGATACACGCCCCATGCTGCCCCGCGCCGAACAGAAACAGCAGACCCGCCATGCCCTGCTCGATGCAGCCCGGGGCCTGATGGAGAGCGGACGTGGTTTTGGCAGCCTGAGCCTGCGCGAAGTGGCGAAAACCGCCGGCATCGTGCCCACCGGTTTCTACCGGCATTTCGATGACATGGACCACCTCGGCCTAGCGCTGGTCAGCGAAGTCGGCCAGACCTTCCGTGAAACCATCCGCCGCGTGCGCCACAACCACAACATCGACAGCGGCATCATCGACGCCTCTATCCGCATCTTTCTGGATGTCGTGGCCGCTAACCGCTCGCAGTTTCTGTTTCTGGCGCGCGAGCAATACGGCGGCTCGCTGAAAGTCCGTCAGGCGCTTGGTGCACTGCGCGAAGGCATCATCGCCGACCTCGCGACCGACCTGGCGTCGATGCCCAAATTCCAGCACCTGAACACCGACGACCTCTCGGTCATGGCCGACCTTGTGGTCAAAAGCGTATTCGCCATGCTCCCTGAGCTGATCGACCCGCCGCCCCCGGCCTTGGCCGCACACCTGACCCCGCGCGCGAAAATCACCCAGCAACTGCGCTTCATCTTTATCGGCGCCAAGCGCTGGCAGGGACTGGGCAGCACCGAGTGACCCGCGACGCTTCACGGCTCTGCATTACGCCCAAACCCTTCACCCCGCACCACCGAAGTGCGTTGCTGCGACTGATGCACCGATAAGACGCATCCGATAGCTCTGCCCATTCATCGCTGCACCGTATTCAGGCAATTTCTGCGCTTCACGCCTGTTGGCAAGGCACTTGCTCTAGCCCTTGCATCGCACATTGCTGGAAGCTTTCTGATGCTCGTCATTCATCAAAGAACCGAACCTCAGGCTGAATGGGCCGCAGAGCTGCATTTGATTTTCGAGGCCCGGAGCAAAAGCCGGCTGCGCTGTTTCAGTGCCGAAGGTGAAGACGTCGGGCTTTTCCTTGAACGGGGTCAGCCGCCGTTGCGTGACGGAGATTTCCTCAAGGCTGAAGACGGCCGGATCGTGCGTGTCTGCGCGCGCCCTGAACAACTGATGCACGTGACCTGCAGCAACGCGTTCGAACTGACCCGCGCGGCGTATCACTTGGGCAACCGCCATGTGGCGCTGCAAGTGGGCGACGGCTGGCTGCGTCTGCTCGACGACTACGTGCTCAAGGCCATGCTCGATCAACTGGGCGCCACCACCGAATCCATCGAAGCGCCCTTCCAGCCTGAACACGGGGCCTACGGTGGCGGCCATCACCACTCCCGCGCCGGTGAAGAAGATTTCAATTACGCGCCGCGCATTCATCAATTCGGCGTGCGCACGTGAACGCTGCCTGGGCGCTGCTGCGTCTGGCGAGCCCGCAATTGCCGATCGGCGGTTACAGCTATTCCCAAGGCCTGGAAATGGCGGTCGAGCAATCCACCGTTCACGACTCGGCCAGCGCCGCCCGCTGGATTGGCGACCAATTGCTGCTCAACCTTGCGCGATTCGAAGCGCCGCTTTTACTGGCGCACTGCACGGCGGCTGCCGAAGACGACTGGGCGACGTTGCTGCAATTGAGCGAAGGACACCGCGCCAGCCGCGAAACCCGCGAGCTGCATCTGGAAAGTCGGCAGATGGGTTACTCGCTGCAGCAATTGCTCAACGGCCTGCCGGAAATGGATCAGCCCGCACGGGATTTTCTGCAGCGCATGGGCGAGCCGCATCTGGCGCTGGGCTGGGCACTGGCTGCGCGCGCCTGGCAGATCAGTCCTCAGGACGCGCTCGCCGCCTGGCTCTGGAGCTGGCTGGAAAACCAGCTGGCGGTGCTGATGAAAACCCTGCCACTGGGGCAGCAAGCCGCCCAGCGCCTGACCAGCGAGTTGCTGCCGCTGCTGCAGAACGCCCAGCAGCACGCGACCGCGCTGAATCCTGAACACATCGGCAGCGCGCCATTCGGTCTGGCGCTGGCGAGCATGAACCATGAGCGGCAGTACAGCCGCCTGTTCCGATCATGAGGTGGCCGCCATCGGCGCAGCGCCTCGAACCGCACAACCTGCTTAACGGAGAGAACGAATGAACAGCCAACCTTTGCGCGTCGGCATCGGCGGTCCGGTCGGTTCCGGCAAGACCGCCCTGACCCTCGCGCTGTGCCTGGCCCTGCGAGATCGCTACAACCTGGCGGTGGTCACCAACGACATCTACACCCGTGAAGACGCTGATTTTCTGGTGCGCAACGAAGCACTCGCGCCTGAGCGCATCATCGGCGTGGAAACCGGCGGCTGCCCGCACACGGCGATCCGCGAAGACGCGTCGATCAATCTGGAAGCCGTCGACCAGCTCAATCGGCGCTTCGAGGGTCTGGACCTGATCATCGTCGAATCCGGTGGCGACAACCTGTCCGCGACGTTCAGTCCGGAGCTGTCGGACCTCACCATTTATGTGATCGACGTGTCGGCGGGTGACAAACTGCCGCGCAAGGGTGGCCCCGGCATCTGCAAATCCGATCTGCTGGTGATCAACAAGATCGACCTCGCGCCGCTGGTGGGTGCCTCGCTGGAGATGATGGACCGCGACACGAAGAAGATGCGCGGCGACAAGCCGTTCGTGTTCAGCAACCAGAAAACCGGTCACGGCCTGGAGCAGATCGTCGCATTCATCGAGCGCCAGGGCCTGCTGACTGCGGCCTGATTCGTACATCTTAAGGACTCAAGGAATTCATTCATGAACGGCAAAAAAGTATTCGGCGCGTTGGCGCTGCTCCTCGTTCCGGCGCTGGCCTTCGCCCACCCCGGCCACGACGAAAGCGGTCTTGTGGCAGGCATCAGCCATCCATTGGGCGGCATCGATCACCTGCTGGCGATGATTGCTGTCGGGCTCTGGGCTGCACAGCAAAAAGGCGCCGCGCGCTGGGCGCTGCCGTGCACGTTTGTCGGCACCATGCTGCTCGGCGGCTTGCTCGGGTTTGAAGGGCTGGCGCTGCCTGCACTGGAAAGCGGGATTGCGGCCTCGGTGTTTGCGTTGGGCTTGGCGGTGGCGCTGGCGGTGCGTCCGCCACTGATCGTGGCCGTGGCGGCGACGGCGCTGTTTGCGCTGTTCCACGGCGTGGCCCATGGTCTGGAGCTGCCGGAGATGTCGAGCCCTTGGGGTTACGCCCTCGGTTTCGTCGGCGCGACCGCTGCACTGCACGCGGCGGGTTATGCCGTGGTGCGCTTCCTGCCAACGGCGGCGGCCCCGGTCGTGCGGATCGCAGGCGCCTTGTCGGCGGCGACCGGCGTCTGGTTGTTCGCGGGCTGAATGACGCTGCGATAAAACCAGACCGCAGATATATGTCTACCGACAGGTCAATTGTGGGAGCGAGCTTGCTCGCGAAGAGGTCCGAACATCCGCTCAATCTTCAGCGGTTGAAATACCGTCTTCGCGAGCAAGCTCACTCCTACAGGGATCGCGTTTTGCGTTGAACGGCAGGCATTTCCGATAGGGCTTGGCGGGGATCAATTGATCCCCGCTGCCCCGCTCGCCTCGCCTCCTGCTACCATGTCGCGCAATTTGCCACTGCCGTGACGCCATCCAATGCCTGACGCTTCCCTCCCCACCGCCAAGTCTGAACTGTCCGCCCTGTTCACTGAGCTGCAGCAGCACTTCATGGGCGTGGTCGTGCCGTTGTGGCAAGGCCCGGGGTGGAATGCCGAGATGGCGTTGCCGTTCGAGGCGCTCGACGCTCAGCATCGGCCTCTGCCGCCACAGCGCTACCGGGCCATGGCCTGTGCGCGCCAGCTGTTCCTGTTTTCAAGCCTGATCGATCACCCCGACGTCCCCGACGCCGCTACCCGAGCGGCGGCGCTGTTTCGTTCGTTGCAGCAGCATTTTCACGATGCCGAGCACGGCGGCTGGTTCTACAGCATTGATCCACAGGGCGCGCCGCTGGACCGTCGCAAGGACCTCTATACCCACGCCTTCATCGTCTTCGCCTGCGCGCATTACTGGGGCAAGGTCCGTGAGCCGCTGGTGGAGTCGGTGCTCAATGCCGCCCTGAACGTGGTCGCCGAGCGCTTTGCCGACGGCGATGGCTTGTATGAATCCGTGCTGGCCGAAGACTGGTCTTCGCTGAACGCCGGCCCGCTGCAGAACCCGCTGATGCATCTGGCCGAAGCCTTTCTCGGCACACTGGCCGTGCGCGACGACGCTGACACGCGGGCGGCGCTGGATGGGTTGGTGGACGCCATGCAACGACGCTTTGTCGATGTTGAGCATGGGGTGATGCTGGAGAAACCGCTGGACGCTGTGGATAACTGGTCCGAGCCGGGTCACCAGTTCGAATGGTTCTACTTGCTGGCGTCTTCCGCGCGGCTGCGGGGCACGCCGCTGTATCGCTCGCTGGAGACCGCGTTCGCCCACGCCGAGGCACAGGGCGTCGATCAAACGACGGGCGCGGTCGCGGCGATGCTGGAAGTGGACGGCTCCGTGAAAGACGGCACGCAGCGTATCTGGGCCCAGGCTGAATACCTGCGCGCGTTGACCTTGCGGCCTGATAGCGAGCACCTGCTGGCGCGTCAGTTGAACGCGCTGCAAGCGCAGTTCCTGCACCCCACCGGCTGGAACGAATGCCTCGACAGCCAGGGGCAGATCAGCCGCAGCGACATGCCGTCGACGACGCCGTATCACCTGGCGACCTGCTACATCGGGTTGGCCGAGTATTTCAGCGGCTGAGCTGACTCCCTGATGGTCATCCCATCAGAGATTGGCGAAGCCCCTGTGGGAGCGAGCTTGCTCGCGAATGGGCAGGTACATCCGCTAAAGATTCAGCAATTGAAATGCCGTCTTCGTGAGCAAGCTCACTCCCACAATTTGACCGCGCTCGGCACCTGATTCTGCGCCTTACTCAACCCCGTGGGAGCGAGCTTGCTCGCGAATGGGCAGGTACATCCGCTAAAGATTCAGCGATTGAAATGCCGTCTTCGTGAGCAAGCTCACTCTCACATGGACGGCGCTGCTTTCTAAAACGCGCCGCGTGCCGGGCGGCGCTAATCACCTAAAACCCTACTTACTTCTCCCCACGACTGCGATCAATCGCAAACCCGGCCCAGGTCTGGCTCACAGGCATCAGCTCCAGGCTGTTGACGTTGACGTGGGCCGGGGTGTTCATGATCCAGAAGATAGTGTCGGCGATGTCTTGGGGCTGGATAGGCTCTGCACCTGCGTAGGTCGCGTCGTACTTGGCCTGATCGCCGCCGAAGCGCACGAGCGAGAACTCACTCTCACACAAACCCGGCTCAAGGTTAGTCACGCGTACGCCGGTGCCGACCAAGTCGTTGCGCAGGTTCAGCGAAAACTGTCCGACGAACGCTTTGGTGCCGCCATAAACGTTACCGCCCGGGTACGGATAATTCCCCGCCACCGAACCAAGGTTGACGATGCTGGCGCCGCGGCCGTATGCAATCAGACGCGAAAGCAGCGTGCGCGTCGTGTAAACCAGCCCTTTGATATTGGTGTCGATCATGGTGTCCCAGTCATCCAGATCGCACTTGGGTGCAGGATCGATCCCCAGCGCCAGGCCCGCGTTGTTGATCAGGCCACGAATCTTCGCGAATTCAGCCGGCAGGCTTTCCACAGCGCGCTCCACGCCTGCGCGATCGCGCACGTCCAGCGTCAGCGTGTGCACCTTGGTCTGTTTCGACAATTCAGCGCTCAGCGCCTGCAAGCGGTCTTCACGGCGACCGGTCAGCACCAGTGACCAGCCCGCCTCGGCAAAACGACGGGCGCAGGCTTCGCCGAACCCGGAAGTGGCCCCGGTAATGAATACGGTAGAGGTCATTTCTTTCTCCTGACTAAAGATGCGGGCTTATCAAGCCAAGCGGGAATGTCACGCAAGCTGCGTTGCGTGTAAGAAGGTTCTGGAGAATGCCCGCGCAGACAGGCCGGGATCAAGCACCATCAGCAACATCGTCATACAACTGCTTTGCTGTATAAAAAACAACCAATGACTCCAAGGCCTTATGCCATCTGGCCTGCAGACACTTTTGCCCACCTTATCCACAGTCAGACAACCATTTTCTGGGGGCAACTCGAAACGCCGGAAGTCCCGGCATACGGGGCGTGTGGGTAACTCGAACGATGTTTTTACTTGACCGGCCATGGGCCATCTGCCGTCCAATTCACCCGGGACTTGGGTGCGCGGACAGGAATGACGCGTCGAGGCCAGAGATTGCGCTATCTGCGGCGGTCTTTCCAACGGTTGCGCACAGACTTATCCACAGGCGGGCGCCGCTTAAAGACTGTATAAAAAACCAGCCAGAACAACGTTGACAAACCCCCGCAAAATACCGGCCGAAACGACTGATCAAAAATTGATCAGAAGGCTGTAAGCCACGTAATCAAAGGCTTGCAGCCAGCTGCTGACAACTTATTCACAGTCACCTCCACAGTAAAACTGAACAAGTCAAAAGCGTGACAAAACAGCGATTTGCAGCGGCTATATGTCGCGTTTTCGCAACTGCCCAAAATTGTTTTCCACAATTCCACTTCCCCACAAAAAAGCCCCGGGAGTTATCCACCCGGGGCTTGTTTTAACAGCAGGATCAGGAATCAATGACCGCCGAGATAGGCGTTCCTGACCTCCTCGTTGGTGAGCAATTCCTTACCCGTGCCGGTCAGACGAATCTCGCCGTTGACCATCACGTAAGCGCGGTCCGACAGCTTCAGCGCATGGTTGGCGTTCTGCTCGACCAGGAAGATGGTCATGCCGGTCTGCGCCAGCTCACGCAGCGTCGCGAAGATCTGCTTAACGATGATCGGCGCCAGCCCCAGGCTCGGCTCGTCCAGCAACAGCAACTTGGGACGGCTCATCAGCGCGCGGGCGATGGCGAGCATTTGCTGCTCGCCGCCGGACATGGTCATTGCCCGCTGGTTACGACGCTCCTTGAGCCGCGGAAACATCTCGAACATGCGCTGCATGTCTTCGCTGGCGTGTTTGTCGCCGATGGGGATGGTGCCCATCATCAGGTTCTCTTCCACCGACATGTCCGGGAACACGCGGCGGCCTTCCGGCGATTGCGCGATGCCGTTGGACGCAATGTAGTGGGACGACTTGTGGGTGATGTCGGTGCCCTGGTAGATGATCTGGCCGCTGGCCGCGCGCGGCTGGCCGAAGATCGACATCAGCAGCGTGGATTTGCCCGCGCCGTTGGAGCCGATTAGGCTGACCGTCTCGCCCTCGTCAATGTGCATCGAGACTTTCTTCAGGGCCTGGATCGGCCCGTAATACACGTCGATCTCTTTCAGTTCGAGGATCGGCTTACTCATACCAACTCCTCTTCATCAGCGCCCAGATACGCTGCGATCACTTTCGGATCGTTGCGGATCTGTTCCGGTTTGCCCTTGGCTATCACGTTGCCGTGGTCGAGCACGACGATGTCGTCGGAAATCCCCATGACCATGCCCATGTCGTGCTCGATCAGCACGATGGTCATGTCGTGATCGTCGCGCAGGTGGCGAATCATGCCGCTCAGCGCTTCGGTTTCCTGCGGGTTCAAACCCGCCGCCGGTTCGTCCAGGCAGATGACCTGCGGACGCGTGCACATCGCCCGCGCGATCTCCAGACGGCGTTGCTGGCCGTAGGAAAGCTCACCGGCCAGACGGTTGGCGCAGTCCACCAGATCCACCACTTCGAGCCAGTAGAACGCGGTGTTCATGGCGTCGTCTTCAGCCTTGCGATAGGCCTTGGTGTTGAGAATGCCGGCGAGCATGTTGCGATTGACCCACATGTGCTGTGCAACGAGCAGGTTCTCGACGACGGACATTTCCTTGAACAGGCGAATATTCTGGAAAGTTCGCGCAAGCCCCGCACGGTTTACCAAATGTGTGCCGCCGAACATCTTGTAGTACAGCCGGCTGCCGAAGCGCTTCGGCGAAGCGAAGTCGGCGGCGCGAAACTGCTCGCCGAGCAACTGAATGACGTTGGTTTTCTTGCCCCGCGCATTGAGCTCGATGCGCCCGCCGGTGGCTTTGTAAAAGCCGGTCAGGCAGTTGAACACCGTGGTCTTGCCGGCGCCGTTCGGGCCGATGAGGGCGAAGATCGAGTTGCGCCGCACTTGCAGGCTGACGTCGCTGAGGGCCTTGATGCCGCCGAAGTGCATCATCAGGTTTTCGACGGACAGAACGATTTCGTCGCTCATCACGCGCCCTCCACTTTGGCCAGCACGCCTTTGCGTGGCTGCACGCCGGTACGGCTGATGCGAATCAGGCCACGGGGACGCCAGATCATCATCAGCACCATGAGGATGCCGAACAACAAGACGCGGTATTCCGCGAAGCTGCGCAGCAGTTCCGGTGCAACGGTCAGCACGAACGCCGCAATGACCACGCCGACGGTCGAGCCCATGCCTCCCAGCACGACGATAGCGAGGATCAGCGCCGACTCGAAGAAGGTGAACGAGGTCGGGTTGACGAAGCCTTGATAACTGGCGAAGAACACCCCCGCCAGACCGGCCGTCGACGCGCCGATGGTGAAGGCCGACAGCTTGACCAGCACGTGATTCAGGCCCATCGAGCGGCAGGCGATCTCGTCTTCACGCAGCGCTTCCCACGCGCGGCCTACCGGCATGCGGGTCAGGCGGTGTTTGACGTACAGCACCGCCAGCACCACCAGAAACAGCACGGTGTAGATGAAGATGAATTTCAGGTCGGGGTTGTATTCGAAGCCGAAGTACTCGTGGATCGGGATGCCGCCGTCTTTGGCGCGACGTCCGAATTCCAGCCCGAAGAAGGTCGGCGAAGGCACCGGCACGCCGTTCGGGCCGCCGGTGAACGACAGCCAGTTATTGAGCACCAGACGAATGATCTCGCCGAAGCCCAGGGTCACGATTGCCAGGTAGTCCCCGTGCATGCGGAGCACCGGAAAGCCGAGAATGCAACCGGCAAGCGCCGCAGCGATCGCCGCCAACGGCAGCGCCGACCAGAACCCCAGGCCCAGGTACTGATAACCCAGCGCCAGGCCGTACGCGCCAATCGCATAGAAGGCGACGTAACCCAGATCGAGCAGACCGGCGAGGCCGACCACGATATTGAGGCCCAGTCCCAGCAGCACGTAGATCAGGCCAAGGATCACCACGGTCAGCACGTACTTGTCAGCGAAGATCGGGAAGATCACTGCGATGAGGATCATCAGCGGAATGATAAAACGCAGGCGCGTCTTGTAACCCGGCGGCAGCACGTGCACGCCAGAGCCCGAGCTTTCGAAACTCTGCGCGATGGCCACGCCCTTCGGCGTCTGCAGGAACAGGCTCATGAAGAAACGACCGACAACGACAACGCCGACGAGCACGGCGACGCGGCCCGGTTGCAGGTTGAAGCCATAGCCATCCAGCACGATGCCGACAATCGGGCCGAACACGATCAGCGCCAGCAGCCCGGCGATCACCGCGTCGATCAGGCTTTGTTTGATATCAATGGGTTTAGTAGGTGCAGACATGGTTATACCTTCGCCACAAGTGGGCGACCCAGCAGGCCTTGGGGACGGAAGATCAGAATCACTACCAGCAGGCCGAAACTGAACACATCTTTGTAGTCGGAGTTGATCAGCCCGGAGAACTGCGACTCGGCAACCCCCAGGATCAGGCCGCCAAGCATGGCCCCCGGCAACGAACCAATGCCGCCGAGTACCGCTGCGGTAAACGCCTTGATGCCGATGACGAAGCCGGCGAAGAAGTCGAAGGTGCCGTAGTTCATGGTGATCAGCACGCCAGCCAATGCCGCCATGGCCGCACCAATGACGAATACGTAGGAAATCACCCGGTCGGTGTTGATGCCCAGAATCGAGGCCATCTTGCGATCCTGTTGCGTGGCGCGGCACATCCGGCCCAGCTTGGTGTACTTGATAATGTAGGTCAGTACGCCCATGCCGACGAAGGCAGCGATCAGGATGAAGATTTTGGTGTAGGTGATCTGTACGAAACCGCTGCCGACATCGAAGCGCATGGCGCCTTCGAGCAGGGTCGGAACGCCTTGCTGGCGTGGGCCCTGAGCGATCTGCGCGTAGTTCTGCAGAATCAGGGAGATGCCGATCGCGCTGATCAGTGGCGCCAGACGGGTCGAGTTACGCAGCGGTTTGTACGCCACTCGCTCGATGACGAAACCGTACACACCGGTGACCACGATGGTGAAGATCAGTGTGCCAAGAATCAGAAAGGGGAATGACTCAACGCCGAAGAATGACAGCACGGCAAGGCCGATGGCTGCGAGGTAGGCGGAGATCATGTAAACGTCGCCGTGGGCGAAGTTGATCATGCCGATGATGCCGTAGACCATCGTGTAACCGATGGCGATCAGGCCATAGACCGAGCCCAGTGTCAGGCCGTTGACCATTTGCTGCAGGAAAATACCGTCCATCACGCACGCTCACGAACTTGAAAGGCCGACCTGGCGCGCGCGACCATTCCCTCGTGAGGAATAGAGCGGCGCACACAGTGGCAACAGAAGAAATCCGGCGCCGCCGTCAGACAGCGCCGATTACCGGATCAGGCTGTTTCCTGGCTCACCCCCGGGAAACAGCAGATCCGACTAAGCGCTTAACTCACTTCTGCTTTTCGAGCTGGTGGTATTTGCCGTCCTTGTCCCACTGGTAAACCACGTAGTCAGAGACTTTCAGGTCGCCCTTGGTGTCCCAGGCTTTCTCGCCCATGACGGTTTTGACCGGGTGAGCCTTGAGGAACTTGGCAGCGTCTTCGCCTTTGTTCGACTTGGCGCCGTTGAAGCCAGCGGCCAGGGCCTGAACCGAAGCGTAAGCGTAGAGGGTGTAGCCTTCTGGCTCGTAGCCGGATTTGCGGAACTGCTCAACCACGGCCTTGCTGTCTGGCAACATGCGCGGGTCGGCGCCGAAGGTCATGTACACGCCATCGACGTATTGCGCGCCGCCAGCAGTGGTGACCAGTTCGTCAGTGACAACGCCGTCGTCGGACATGAATTTCACGTCTTTCAGGCCTTGTTCACGCAGTTGGCGAACCAGTGGACCGGCTTCCGGGTGCAGGCCGCCGAAGTAAACGACGTCAGCGCCGGCGCCACGAATCTTGGTGACCAGGGCGCTGAAGTCTTTCTCGCCACGGGTCAGACCTTCTTCCAGCACAGGCTTCACGCCGCGAGCGGTCAGCTGCTTGGCGGTGGCGTCTGCCAGGCCTTTGCCGTAGGTGTCCTTATCGTTGATGACGGCGATCTTCTTGCCCTTGAGCACGTCGACGATGTAGTCGCCGGCAACGATGCCTTGCTGATCGTCACGGCCGCACATACGGAACATGGCGCTCAGGCCGCGCTCGGTAACGGTCGGGTTGGTGGAGCCAGGGGTGATCGCGATGATGCCGGCTTCGTCATAGACTTCCGACGCCGGGATGGTCGAGGAGGAACAGAAGTGACCGACAACGCCGGCAACTTTGTCAGACGCCGCCTTGTTGGCAACGGCAACGGCCTGTTTCGGTTCGCACGCATCGTCGTAGGCGGTCAGCACGATTTTATCGCCGTTGACGCCGCCCGCAGCGTTGATGGCATCGGCAGCTGCTTGAGCGCCCTTCATGTATTGCTCGCCGAACGAGGCATTGGCGCCGGTCATTGGGCCAGCAACGCCGATCTTGATGTCGGCTGCCTGCGCAAATGAAGCCGCACCCATGGCAGTAGCCACGGCGAGTGCAAGAAAGCCTTTTCTGTAGAACGTCTGCGACATGAGTTGGTGCTCCTGGGTTTTTTAATTAGCACTGCGACCACGAAGCTGCTGCGAGCAAGTGGCGTGCCATCGGTTTTTTATTCTTGAGAAACTCGTCGTTTTGTCGCTATCCGACTGATTTCTGCCCTTTTTCACGGGGCGTGCAACCGTCTAAACCGCGCAAGGTGCAACCTTGCGACTTTAAAAGAGCAACCGCAGGGAAGCAGGCGCGCAACCGCGCCGCCTTCACCTGTACAACCCTGTTGTTACAGCCTGCGTCACCGAACTGCACACCGTCGGTGCGGATCCGCTACGGGACGCACCATTTGAGGGTAGTGGATGTAGGAGAAATCGTTGTTTTGAAGAGAAAATTCTTCTCAGATCACGATTCTGAGGCACTGGCCCGCATGGTATAGCGAAAAGCCAGCCTCGTACAAAGAGCTGCGCAGTCCAACGGCCGCCAGCGGCTGCATCTGCGCAAAGGGGATGGGTAAGACACTGGCGTTGCCGCTGCACAGATAATCGGCGAAGGCTTTGCCAACCACCGTCCCTGTGGTGTTGCCGCGTCCGTTGTAACCGGTGACAGCGACCAGTCCTGGTGCAGGCTCGAACATTCGCAGCAAGTGATCGGGCGTAAACGCGATGCAGCCGGTCCATGTGGATTCCCACTCCACCGGTTTGAGGTACGGGAAATAATGCTGTTGTACGCGATCGGCCCACGCCTTCAAAAACCAGCCGGGCTTCTGATTGCCATTGCCCAGACTGCCCAACAACAGCCGACCATCCGCATCCCGACGAATGCTGCTGAGTACCTGCCGCGTGTCCCAGGAACCCTGCCCGCCTGGCAAAATCTGCCGAGCAGCGTCTTCGGTCAGTGGCGCCGAGGCCACTTGATAGTAATAGCCAGGGAAAAAGTTGCGTCGCAGCTCGGTCCACTCGCCCTCGGTGTAGGCGTTGGACGCGATAACAACTTGCTCGGCAAGCACCGCGCCGTTTTGGGTGATGACGCACCAGCGCGAGCCCTGACGTTCAAGGCGTTTGACCGGCGAGTGATCGAAACGCTGACCGCCCAATTGCGTGACGGCCGCCGCCAGCCCGCTGGTGTAGGCCATCGGGTTGATGGTGCCGGCGCGGTGATCGAGCAAGGCGGAAGTGATCTCGGTGGTGCCGGTTGCTTCCTGACAAGCCTTGCCGGTGAGCAATTCCACAGGCGCGCCGCGACGTTTCCATTGTTCCTCACGGCTGCGCAAGTCCAGCTCACCCTTGGCGTTGTGGGCCATGTGCAGCGTGCCTTTGCGCGTCGCCTGACACTCGATGCCGTACTTTTCGATCAGACTGAATACCAGCGACGGCGCATTGCCGAGCATGGTGTTGAGCTGGCTGCCGACTTTCTTGCCGAAGCCGGCTTCAATTTCGTCAGGCGGAATCCACAGGCCGGCGTTGACCAGTCCTACGTTCCGGCCGGACCCGCCCTGCCCGGTGCGATGGGCTTCGACGACCGCGACGGTCTTGCCCTGCTCAAGCAGATGAATGGCCGCCGACAAACCCGTGATGCCTGCGCCGATGACGCACACATCGACAGTCACTTCCCCGCGCAACGCGGGCGCTTCCGGCCTTTGCGGCGTCAGCGTTTCCCACAGACACTCTTCGCGTAACGGCATCGCAAACCCTCGGAAAGAGACAGCCAGACCTGATCGTTCCCACGCTCCGCGTGGTAATGCAGCCGATGACGCTCCGCGTCACTACAAGCAGGCGCAGAGCGCCTATCGAGGGCGTGCCCACGCAGAGCGCGTGGGTACGATCACCTAAATCTGTGGGAGCGACCGGGGTGGCGCTCCACCTTGCTCGCGAATGAAGTCAACGCGGTGCGATGACTACACTCCGTCACTGCTAATCAATCAAACGTAATCCCCTGCGCCAGCGGCAGTTCGCGGGAGTAGTTCACCGTGGCGGTCTGGCGACGCATGTAGCCCTTCCACGAATCCGAGCCGGACTCGCGACCGCCGCCGGTTTCTTTCTCGCCACCGAACGCGCCACCAATCTCTGCACCACTCGGGCCAATGTTGACGTTGGCAATGCCGCAATCGCTGCCCAACGCCGAAATGAACTGCTCGGCCTCGCGCACGTCAGTGGTGAAGATGCAGGACGACAAACCTTGGGGCACGTCGTTGTTCAGGCGCACCGCCTCGCTGAATTCTTCGTAGCCCACGACGTACAGAATCGGCGCGAAGGTTTCGCTGCGCACGACATCGCTCTGCTCCGGCATTTCGACGATGGCCGGCGAGACGTAGTAAGCGTCGGGAAATTTATCTTCCAACTGGCGCTTGCCGCCAAACACCTTGCCGCCTTCGCTTAACGCCTGTTCCAGCGCCTCCTGCATGTTTTCATAGCTTTGCTTGTCGATCAGCGGGCCGACCAGATTGCCTTCCAGCGGATGCCCGATACGCACTTTGGCGTAAGCCGCTTTCAAGCGCTCGACGAACTCGGCCTTGACCGACGAGTGCGCAATCAGACGACGCAGGGTGGTGCAACGCTGACCCGCCGTGCCGACAGCGCTGAACAGCACGGCACGCACGGCCAGGTCCAGATCGGCACTCGGGGTCAGAATCATCGCGTTGTTGCCGCCCAGCTCCAGAATGCTGCGGGCGAAACGTGCGGCGAGTTTCGGCGCCACTTCGCGGCCCATGCGCGTGCTGCCGGTAGCGCTGATCAACGCAACGCGGGCGTCATCGACCAGCGCTTCACCGGCTTCGCGGCCGCCGACGATGCATTGGGTGAGGTACTGCGGAGCGTCCGAGAACTCAGCGGCGACTTTATCGAACAGTGCCTGGCAAGCCAGCGCCGTCAGCGGGGTCTTTTCCGACGGCTTCCAGATCACCGAGTTACCGCAGACCAGCGCCAGTGCGGTGTTCCACGACCAGACCGCAACGGGGAAGTTGAACGCGCTGATGACGCCGACGACGCCCAGCGGGTGCCAGGTTTCACGCATGTGGTGGCCCGGGCGCTCGGAAGCGATGGTCAGGCCGTACATCTGACGCGACAGGCCGACGGCGAAGTCGCAGATGTCGATCATTTCCTGCACTTCACCCAGACCTTCCTGTGTGATCTTGCCGGCCTCCCACGACACCAGCTCGCCCAGGTCGGCCTTGTGCTTGCGCAGCGCTTCGCCAAACAGGCGGATCAGCTCGCCACGCCGGGGCGCAGGCACTTTGCGCCACGCTTCGAAGGCGTGGTCGGCGCGGGTGATGCGCTGCTCGACTTCGGCGGCGCTTTCCCAGTTCACCGACGCCACCTGACTGCCATCGATAGGCGTGTGAACAGGCTTGTCGCCCTGTTGATAAAGCGCGGCATCGACACCGAGTCGGGTAAGCAGGTCGTTGAGCATGGTTTCTCCTGAAACTGATCGTAAGCGCGAAAGCGGAATGCCAAATATGGGTTATTTCGTCAGCCTCTAGTAATAGCTGGCGGGCGGCACTGCAACAAACGACGATTAAGCGAGATATCATTCCGTTTTTTCATGCTGACGCTGAACGAGCCGAATATGCTGAGCAAACGCCATCTCCCGTCGGTCACCGCGCTGCAATGTTTTGAAGCGGTGACCCGCCACCTGAGTTTTACCCGCGCGGCCGAGGAGCTGAACCTCACCCAGAGCGCGGTCAGCAAGCAGGTCGCCCAGTTGGAAGAATTGGTGCAACACCTGTTGTTTCGAAGGGTTCGTCGGCGCCTGCAATTGACGCCAGCCGGTGCGCTGTACCTGGGCGAAGTGCGCAAAGTGCTCACGCAGATGGAAATGTCGACGCACTTCCTGCGTTCCTACGGCGGCGAAACCGAAGTCCTGCGGGTGTCGACACCCTCGACCTTCGGTGCCCGCTGGCTGGTGCCGCGCCTGAAGGGCTGGCGCATGCGTCATCCGCACATTCATCTGGATCTGGTCAACGAACAGGAAAGCGATGACCTGGCCCAGAGCCGCTGCGACCTGTCGTTCTATTTCGGCGGTGGCGCCCGGCCCGGTGCCGAGAGCGTGAGGCTGTTCAGCGAAGAGCTGATCCCGGTCTGCGCCCCCGGCAGTTTACCGATTGAGCCCTTCACAGATCCTACGCAATTGACCGATCTGGTTCTGCTGCAAAATGCGCATCGTCCACAGGCCTGGCATGACTGGTTCGAGAGTCAGGGCTACCAGACGGAACACAGCTACCACGGGCCGCGTTTCGAAACGATCTACATGTGCATTCGCGCGGCGCAAGTGGGATGCGGCGTCGCGCTGCTGCCCCGGTTTCTGGTCGAAGAAGAACTGGCTGACGGCAAACTGATCATCCCATGGCCCCATGCCCTGCCGAGTCAGGACGCCTATTACCTCGCCTATCCGGAGCACGCGGCCGAAGTGCCGAAGATTCGCGTGTTTGTGGAATGGATGCTCGAACAGCTCAACGAGCCAACGCCGCAGTGAGTTAGGGGGGCCCGCCTGTCGCACTGGATACACGCGGTGTTCGTAGGACCGGCTTCAGCCGGGAAGAGGCCCTTTTGCATACGATCACATCTGCGGCGTGACCACCGACGCCTTCCCGGCTAAAGCCGGTCCCACAATCGCTGAAACATTTCTGCCCCTCTTCCACGACGACTGGCATTATGTCGGCCATCGTCAATAACAAACCGGACGTACCGCCACAGCGCTACCGCAAGGTTGTATGCGACACCCAATTGAATCCCGGGCCGCACCTTGGCGGCCCGCTGCTGGCTGGAGCGACACAATGAGTGAGAGCGCTTTCGCGGACCGCATCGTGCAGAACCTGCTCGATACCGACCTCTATAAGCTGAGCATGATGCAGGCCGTGCTGCACAACTACCCCAACGTCGAAGTCGAGTGGGAGTTTCGCTGCCGCAACGGTGAAGACCTCAGGCCGTATCTGGCCGAGATCCGCCATCAGATCGAGCAGCTCTGCGAACTGTCGCTGAGCATCGAGGAAACCGGTTTCCTCGAACGCATCAACTTCATGAAGCCCGACTTCCTGCGTTTCCTCGGGCTGTTCCGCTTCAACCTGCGCTACGTCCAGACCACCATCGAAAATGACGAACTGTGCATCCGCCTGTCTGGCCCATGGCTGCACGTGATCCTCTTCGAAGTGCCCGTCCTGGCCATCGTCAGCGAAGTCCGCAACCGACACCGCAACCCGGAAACCTTGCTCAGCCAGGCCCGCGATCAGTTGTACCGCAAGTTCGACTGGCTGACCGCCACCGCCACCGCCGATGAACTGGCGGAACTGAAAGTGGCTGACTTCGGCACGCGCCGGCGCTTCTCCTACGCGGTGCAGGAAGACGTGGTTTCAGTGCTGAAAAAGGATTTCCCCGGCCAGTTCGTCGGCACCAGCAACGTGCACCTGGCGCGCAAATTCGACCTCAAACCCCTTGGCACCATGGCCCACGAATGGATCATGGCCCATCAGCAACTTGGCCCGCGGCTGATCGACAGCCAGATCGCCGCGCTCGACTGCTGGGTGCGTGAGTACCGAGGCCTGCTGGGTATTGCGCTGACCGACTGCATCACCACCGATGCCTTCCTCGGTGATTTCGACCTGTTCTTTGCCAAGCTCTTCGACGGACTGCGCCACGATTCGGGCGATCCTGTGCAGTGGGCCGAAAAATGCATCCGTCATTATCAGAAGCTGGGCATCGAGCCGATGAGCAAGACGCTGGTGTTTTCCGACGGTTTGAATCTGCCCAAGGCGCTGGAAATATTCCGCGCGCTGCGGGGTCGCATCAACGTTAGCTTCGGGATCGGCACCAACCTGACGGCAGACATTCCAGGGATCAAGCCGATGAGCATCGTGCTGAAAATGACCGCCTGCGCCGGCCAGCCCGTGGCAAAAATTTCCGACGAGCCCGGCAAAACCCAGTGCAAGGACCCGGAGTTCGTGTCCTATCTGCGCCACGTATTCAAGGTGCCAGCCTGAGTCGAGCACCGACCGCCGCCCCTTTTCCATGCCATTCCTTTTTTGCTCAAGGAGTCAATCATGCAAGACGTACAGCGCGAGATCGCCCGGCAGCTCAACGTCCAGCCGCCTTTCGCCAATGACGAAGCGCTGCAGGCGGAAGTCAGCCGCCGCGTGCAATTCATCAAGGACTGCCTGAACAACGCCCGCCTGAAAGTGCTGGTGCTCGGCATCAGCGGTGGCGTGGATTCGCTGACAGCGGGTCTGATGGCCCAACGCGCCATCCGCGAGCTGCGTGAGAGCACCGGCGACAATGCCTACACCTTCATCGCCGTGCGCCTGCCGTACCACATCCAGCACGACGAACATGAAGCCACGGCATCGGTGGATTTCATCAACCCGGACGAGCGCCACACGGTGGACATCGCGCCCTCGGTGAAAGCGCTGGTTGATCAGATCAAAGCCTTCGAAGGCCAGGCCGCCAGTGCCGTGGATTTCGTAAAAGGCAACATCAAGGCCCGGACGCGGATGGTCGCGCAGTACGCCATTGCCGGCGTGAAAGGCGGTCTGGTCATCGGCACCGACCACGCCGCTGAAGCGGTCATGGGCTTCTACACCAAGTTCGGCGACGGCGCCTGCGACCTGGCGCCGTTGAGCGGTCTGGTGAAGAATCAGGTCCGCGCGATCGCCCGCAGCTTCGGCGCGCCGCAAAATCTGGTCGAGAAAGTCCCCACCGCCGACCTCGAAGAACTGGTCCCCGGCAAACCGGACGAAGCGGCCCACGGCATCAGTTACGCAGAGATCGACGCCTTCCTGCACGGTGAGCCGGTGAAGCAGGAAACCGCCGAGATCATTGTCAGCACCTACCGCAAGACCCAGCACAAACGGGATCTGCCGTACGCGCCATAAGGCTCGGTTATGAAGATGCCCGATGGGTTTGGATGAAAATCCATCGGGCAGCATTCAAAAACGGAATGAACCCGTTATTTCTTTTCGCTTGATGGCGCTCGCCATCACGGCTTACATAGCGCTCTGACTTCCCCGCCCAGAGCCGCTATCCATGACTGCTTTCCAAGGCCTCTTCTCCCTCGTAGCGTCCACCGTCGGCCAGCCCGCTGCGGCATGGCTCGAACACCGCGTCGAGGTGCCCCAGGCGCTGGGCGAGTTTTCCTGGTCTGACGAGGCAATCCATCGGGTCTGGCTCGCTGAAGCGTTGAACCTGTGCCTGTTCCACAAGCTGGTCGAGGCCGTGCCTGACGGGCTGCGCTACGTGGACGAGCAATCCGAGGGCGGCCGCAAGGTGGTGTTTGACCACGGCGCCATCCGCACCGTCGACTGGGCGGACAACGGCGAATTGCCGCGCGGTCGTCAGGCCTTCTCGCGCCTGCTCGAGCCGCTGGGTTTCACCGATGTGCGCACCTATCCGCTGACCAAACTGAACATGACCGGCTGGGGCTATCGCCAGATGGACCTGCCGGAAGACATCGCGCAGTTCTTCGTCTCCGAACTGCACCCCGGCCGACTCAGTCAGCCGTTTCAAGAGGCGGTCAGCCGTGTCGTCGGTTCGAGCCGCGACCCGTTGAGCCCTGAAGACTTGAGCGTTCTGAGTCGCCTGCGCACGACCCGGCATTGCAGCCTCATGGAAGCCACTCAGCTGCTACCGGCGCTGTATCGCGCGTTTGGCCGCCAACACGGCGTTGTTCGGGAAGATGACTATCGCCAGCTGCTGAGCGAAAGCGCGGAAATGGCGTGGATCGCCACCGAAGGCAACAGCTTCAATCACCTGACCGATCGGGTGGTGGATCTGGAAGCGACGGTGGCCGAACAGCATCGGCGCGAGCGGCCGATGAAGGACAGCATCGAGGTGTCAGGTTCGGGAAGGGTCATGCAGACCGCGTACAAGGCCTGCACGGTAAACCGAGGGCTGTTGACCGCCGAGGGCGTCGTGGTGACGCACAAGGTGCCAGGCTCATTCGTGGAGTTCATTCAGCGCAAGATCGACCCTGACAACGGCAAGATCGATCTCAACTTCGACAGCAGCAACGCCCAGGGCATCTTCAAGATGACCGACTCGAAGCAGGCACAATGATCACTTCAGCGTGACAGTGCCTTTCATCATGCCGATGTGGCCCGGGAACGAGCAGAAGAAGCCATATGCCTGGGCCGAATCCAGCCTGGATACGTCGAACGTGACCGCATCCGACTCGCCTCCGCCGATGACTTTGGTGTGGGCAATAACGCGCGCGTCACCGTCCTTCAGATAATCCTTGTCGATGCCGACGCTCATGCCGTCAGTGGCGATCTGCGACATGTCATCGAATTTGCTGATGACCAAGTTGTGGCCCATGACCGCCTTCGGCAGGCTGCCCGTGTGTTTCAGGTTGACGGTGAACTGCTTGCAGCTCTTGTCGATTTCGATGGCCTTGGTGGTGAACGTCATCTGGTCGGTGGAATCGACTTCGACCGAGCATTCGGCCGCCAGCAGGTGCCCACTGGCCAAAGTCAGAACGGATGCAGCGACAAGCTTGCGAATCATGGTGCGTCTCCTGGTGGGGCAGCCCTTTATTTTGTATACAAAGACTGCCCTAAATTAGAACAATGCATCAACCGTTATTACTGAGCGCCTCTGATCGGCCTCTATCAGGGCCATCGAGACAATCAAACAGTCAGCGCTACGATGGCTGCATAAGATCGTCCTGTCACCCATCTTCAGGACGATCCCATGCAACTTTCCAGCATTTTCCGCAGCTTGCTCGCCGCTTACGCCTGCGGCGCATCGGGCAATTACGACCGCGCCAGCCAGGATTACGGCGTCTATAAACGCGCGGTTTTCAACGGCTGAGACCTGTAATGGCGGGCGACTGACCGTGATTGATGATCGGGTGAGGAAAAATACCACGCCGGTTTTGCACCATTCTCAGGCAGAATGTGCTGACTTATCGTCTGTCTCGAGGACTGCCCATGGCCAAACCCAACTATTCCTTCGCCAAACGCCAACGTGATCTGGCAAAAGAGCAAAAGAAAGAGGAAAAAGCACAGCGCAAGCAGGCCGAGAAGGCTGAAGCAGAGGCTGGAGAAGGTGCAGTCGTAGACGGCGAAAACGCCGAAGGCGCCACTGAAGCTGAACACTCTACCGATGCTGAAGGCTCCACCGAAGTAAAAGGCTCCGCTGAAGAAAAGCCTGCTGAGTGATCATCTGATTCAGCGCAATGGGATGGATGAACGCGAGAACCTGTAGGAGTGAGCTTGCTCACGTTGGGGTTTCGCCATGATCCATCCATTGGCTGACACCCCGATATCGCAGGCGCGCTCACAGCCCAGTCGACACCAACGCCCGCCTAACCCGTAATCGGCATCACCGTCACCCGCACTTCCGGATCGTGGCTCCCGCCTCCCAGAATCACCCCCCGCAATGGCGACACGTCAGAAAAATCCCTCCCCCACGCCAGACTGATGTGCTCAAGCGCAGGCTGAACGTTGTTGGTCGGATCGAAATCCACCCAACCCAACACCGGACAGAACACCGACACCCACGCGTGGGACGCATCGGCGCCAATCAGCCGTGGCTGGCCGGGCGGCGGCTGGGTCAGCAGATAGCCGCTGACATACCGCGCCGCCAGCCCGCGCGAGCGCACGCACGCCAGCATCAAGTGAGCGAAGTCCTGACAGACACCCCGTCGGGTTTCCAGCACTTCCACCAGCGGCGTGGCCACCTGAGTCGCCTCGCCATCGAACGTGAACTCTTCGAATATCTTCTCCATCAGCGCCTGCGCGCACAGCAGCATCGGCCGTCCGGCGGGAAAGCAACTGGCGGAAAACTCGACGAAGGTCTGCTTCAGATGCACGTAGGGCGATTCGAAGCGATACCGGCAGGCGTCAAGGATATCCGGCGCCATCCTCGAGGCGCTGTAAGTCAGTCGATGCTGCGCCTCGTCCCATGGAGCGGACCCATTGAAATCCAGCTGCGGTCGTTCCAGCACCTCAATGCGCAGGCGCGCGTTGACCTGCAGCTCATCATGGGGACGTTCGAATGCCAGCCGCGTCAGCGGATTGCCGAACACGTCCAGCTCATCACGGCGCGTGGTCGGGGTCGGGCTGATGACCAGATGCTGCTCAAGGCAGCGCTGCCAGGGACTGCGCCGCGGCCACAGATGGGCGAGCTGCTGGGCCAGGGAAACCGGGCTGTCGTATTTGTAGTGGGTGTCGTGGAGGACTTGATACTGGGCGCTGTTCATCAGACCGACACCGTGCGCTGGCTGACATCATCGACGTGGGCGAAATGACGCAGCGCGAGCCGGTCCGAAACGTGGCCGCTGGTCTCGCCGATGGTTTGCAGCAGATCCGCCAGCCCATCCAGTGCTGCCTTGATGCTGCTCTCACCGAACAACCCTTCTTCCAGGCAACCCAGATCGAACACCGCCAGCCGCTGAATCAGTGTCGCGAGGCTGTTGTCTTGAGGCACACCGAAATCCTCGTTCATGCGCTTCACCGAGCGCGCCACCAGCTTGAGCTGAAACAACACCGCGTGGGGGTTCTGATCGTCCAGCACCAGCAGGTCGAGCACCGGGATCAACTGCGGCAGGGCCAGATAGCGCGAGCGGTAGGTGATCCCGCTGTTGCCCAGCTCCAGCAGCCCGTCCAGGGCGTCCTGATGAAACACCGCCTCGCTGCGCAGGAACGCCGCCAGCGTCGTACAGAGAAACTGCAAGCGCTCGATGCGCCGCCCTATCATCAGGAAGCGCCAGCCCTCGTCGCGGGTCATGTCGTCCAGGGCAAAACCGGACAGCGCCGCCAGCGACATCACCAGCCGGTTGAGGAAATCCAGCAACTCACCGAAATCAGGGCTCTCGGTCTCCAGGCTCAGGGCTTCACGCTGCAATTCCACCAGCGCCTGCCAGTTCTCGCGGGACAACTTGCCGCGCACCTGTGACGCCGCCCACTGCAGGCGCTGCAAATTGGAACGCAGGCTGAACGGCCAGTCGTCACCCAACAGCGCTTCAAGCAAACGCTCATGCAGCTCGCTCGGCTCATCTTCGTCCTGGAGCGGAAGCAGATTCAACCGTTCGGCCAGCTCGACCGCTGCTTGCAAAGCGACTGGATCATCGCCGTCGACATAGCGCGTCAGCATGATCCGCAGCAGGCGCGCGCTGTTGTCGCAGCGCTCGCAATAACGACCGAACCAGAACAGGTTTTCCACCACACGCGACGGTAGGTACGGGTCGCGGCGGATCAAGTCGTGCACGCCCAGCGAGTGACGGTTTTTCCACGGTTCACTACCCAGGGGTCGCTCGCCAAGAATCCAGGTGTCCTTGCTTGCGCCGCCGCGCTGCATCGACACCACGTCAGCGTCGGCATCGGCCGCCACGCGGGTCAAGCCGCCCGGCAGGACGCGATAGCCATCGGCCGTTGCCACCGCGTAAACGCGCATGCCGATGGCGCGGGGCTGCAGCTGACTGTCCTCACCCTGCCAGACTGGCGCGTGGGACAACTGCGCCAATTCCTGCGCGACGTAGGCATAAGGCCGGGCTTGCATACGCGCGGCAAGGGCCTGGCGGTCATCGTCGCTGAGATCGCGGCCGAAGACCGGGGCGAAACTCTGGGACGGGAACGCAGGCTTGATAAGCAGCTCCGGCATCTTCTCCAGCGCCTGGGCCAGCACCGGCGGCTCGCCGCACCACCAGGTGGCGATCGACGGCAGCAGCAGCTCTTCACCAAATAAGTGTTCATTGATCTTTGGCAGAAACCCCAACAGCCCCGGCGATTCCAGCACGCCGCTGCCCAGGGCATTGGCGACCAGCACGCGGCCCTGTCGCACCGCTTGAAGCAGGCCCGGCACGCCCAGCGCGGAATCCGTGCGCAGTTCGAGTGGGTCGCAAAAATCGTCGTCCAGACGGCGCATGATCGCGTGAACACGACGCAACCCGCTGAGGGTTTTCAGGTACACCGTCGCGTCGCGCACGGTCAGGTCGCTGCCTTCCACCAGTGGATAACCCAACTGACCGGCCAGATAAAGATGCTCGAAATAGCTCTCGTTGAAACGCCCAGGTGTTAGCAGTACCACCAGCGGGGCTTCGTGGCTGGTGGGTGCCTGGCGCGCGAGGGTTTCCTGCAGCGACCGGAAGAAATTCGAGAGGTGCTGGACTTGCAAATCCCGGTACAACTCGGGAAACGCCCGCGACACGATCAGCCGGTTTTCCAGCGCGTAACCGGCACCCGACGGCGCCTGAGTCCGGTCGGCGGTGACCCACCAGCGACCGTCGGGCGTGCGCGCCAGGTCAACCGCGTACACATGCAGAAAAGTGCCTTCAGGCGGCTTTACGCCTTGGCATGGCCAGAGAAAGTTGTTGTGGCCGAACACCAGCTCCGCCGGCAGCAGACCTTCGGCGATCAGTTCCTGCGGGCCGTAGAGATCAGCCAGCACGGCATTGAGCAAACGCGCGCGCTGGGCGATGCCGGCCGCCAGTGGCTGCCACTCTTCCATCGGAATCACGTGGGGCAGCATGTCCAGTTCCCAAGGACGATCGGCGCCCTTGGGGTCGGCATAGACGTTATAGGTGACGCCGTTTTCCTGAATCTGCCTGGCGAGCAGCGCCTGACGCTGGATGAGCTGCGCAGGTGTGCTGCGCTGGAGATGCTCGTACAGCCGCTGCCAATGGGGCCGAACGGCGCCGCTGGCATCCAGCATCTCGTGGTAGGTACCCGGGGTGAGCGGATAGTGGTCAAGCAGGTCAGGCATGGAAGGCTCGGCAGACAACAAAAGGACTCGAATCAACTGCGCTCAGAGTAGCGCAGACAACATGACACGCAGGGGCGCTTTCCATGTTTAGACGTGCGGCACGGCGACCTGACCCCACGTCAGGCCGCCGGCGCGATTACCGATGCAGGCGCAAATCCAGGGTCATCGGCAGTTCATCGTTGAGGGTTAGCGTGGGGACGTCCAGTTTGCCGGGACTGTGTCCGACCCGGAAGAACCGCGCCAGACGTCGGCTTTCCGCTTCGTTGGCATTCACCGGCAGGGTTTCGTAATTGCGCCCGCCAGGGTGGGCGACATGATACTCGCAGCCCCCCAGCGAACGCTGCATCCAAGTGTCGAGAATGTCGAAAACCAGCGGCGCATGCACCGGGATCGTCGGCTGCAAGGCATTGGTCGGCTGCCAGGCGCGATAACGCACCCCCGCGACGAACTCGCCTACGCGCCCGGTCGGTCGCAGCGGCACCGGCACGCCGTTGCAGGTGAGCATGTAACGCTGCGGTGGCAGGCCGGTGACCTTCAACTGCAAGCGCTCCAGTGATGAGTCCACATAACGAACCGCGCCACCCGCTGCACCCTCCTCGCCCAACACGTGCCACGGCTCCAGGGCCTGGCGCAGCTCCAGCTCGATACCGCTGACGGTGTAATCGCCGACCTTCGGAAAGCGAAACTCCAGATGCGCCGCGAACCACTCCGCGCGCACGGGATAACCGGCGCTGTTGAGCTCGGCGATGACGTCGGCGAAATCCTGCTCAATGAAATGCGGCAGCATGAAGCGGTCGTGCAGCTCGGTGCCCCAGCGCGCCAGTTTCGCCGGTGCATAGGGTTCGCGCCAGAAACGCGCGACCAGTGCCCGCAGCAACAGCTGCTGCGCCAGACTCATGCGCGCGTGGGGCGGCATCTCGAAGGCGCGTAGTTCCAGCAAGCCTAACCGGCCGGTCGCACCGTCGGGAGAGTACAACTTGTCGATGCAGAATTCGGCGCGGTGGGTGTTGCCGGTCACGTCGATCAGCAAGTTGCGCAGCAGCCGGTCCACCAGCCACGGCGCGCATTCTTCGCCCGGCTCGGGCATTTGCGAGAAGGCGATTTCCAGCTCGTACAACGAGTCGTTGCGCGCTTCGTCGACACGCGGTGCCTGCGAGGTCGGGCCGATGAACAATCCGGAGAACAAGTAGGACAACGACGGGTGGTTATGCCAGTAACTCAACAGGCTGCGCAGCAGATCCGGCCGGCGCAGGAAGGGCGAGTCGCCCGGCGTTGCGCCACCGAGGACAAAATGGTTGCCGCCGCCGGTGCCGGTGTGGCGCCCGTCGATCATGAATTTCTCGGTGGTCAGCCGGGTCAGACGCGCCTGTTCGTAGAGAAACTCGGTGCGTTCGACCAGCTCATCCCAGGTGGACGACGGCTGCACGTTCACTTCGATCACGCCCGGATCCGGGGTGATGCGGAAGTTCGCCAGACGCGGATCGCTCGGCGGCTCGTACCCTTCCAGCAACACCGGGCAGTGCATGTCCTCGGCCGTCGCTTCGATGGCGGCGACCAGTTCCAGATAGGCCTCAAGGGATTGCAGCGGCGGCATGAACAGATACAACCGCCCGCCCCGCGCTTCGGCGCTCAAGGCGGTGCGGGTCAGCCAATCGGCGGACTCGTCGATCTCGGGTTCGCGCTCGACGCCCGGGTCGCTCTGCTCTGCCAGGCCGTCCAGTCGCGACTGAACCTCGTCGCGGTCGGGCAACTCGGCAAATGCCTGGTTGTGGTCGGTCGGGTGGATGTACGGGTATTCCGCCGCCTTGACCCAAGGCTGGGAAGCCAGTGGCAGGCGATAGCCCAGCGCGGAGTCCCCCGGCACCAGACGGCAATGCTCGTCGCGCAGGTACCAGCGACCACTCTGCCAATGATCGTCGGCGGCGGTTCGCGCCAGCGGCAGCACGTGGCCGATGATGGTGTCCAGCCCTTGGGAAAACACTTTGCGAAGGCGCTCGCGTTCGAGCGGGTCTTCAAGACGCGAAGCTTCGGCGCTGACGTTTTTGGGCAGCGCGCCCTCACGCCACAGGTAATAGAAACGGTCTTCGTAGGCCGGGAAAACGTAGCGCGCCGGCAGCTTCAGCCGCTCGGCCACGCTGCGCAGAAAACTGCCCGCCATCTCGCTGTCGGCGCCATAGTCCCGGGTTTCGTCAGCAACCAGCGCGTTGTTGCGCCACACCGGTTGCCCGTCCTTACGCCAGAAGCAGTTCAGCGACCAGCGCGGCAATTGCTCACCGGGGTACCACTTGCCCTGACCAAAATGAACGATGCCCTGGGGCGCGTAATGATCTCGCATGCGCTGGTACAGCTCGGCCGAGAGCAGACGCTTCTTCGGCCCCAGTGCGGCGGTGTTCCATTCATCCCCGTCACGGTCGTCGATGGACACAAAGGTCGGCTCGCCGCCCATGGTCAGGCGCACGTCGTGTGCCATCAGGTCGTTATCAATCTGCCGGCCCAGCGCCTGAATGTCCTGCCACTGCTCTTCGGTGTAGGGCTTAGTGACGCGGGGCGCCTCCCAGATACGCTGCACCGACATCTCGTGGGTGAACTCGGTGTTGCAGGGCTCGACCATGCCACTGATCGGCGCCGCCGAAGACGGCTCGGGGCTGCACGCCAGCGGAATGTGACCCTCACCGGCAAACAAGCCGGACGTAGCGTCAAGGCCCACCCAGCCAGCGCCGGGCAGATACACCTCGCACCAGGCGTGCAGATCCGTGAAGTCAACGTCGGTGCCGGACGGTCCATCCAGCGCCTTCACATCGGCTTTGAGCTGAATCAAATACCCGGACACAAACCGCGCAGCCAAACCCAGATGTCGCAGTAACTGCACCAGCAACCAGGCGGAGTCGCGGCAGGAACCGGAAGCGTTTTCCAGGGTGTATTCCGGCGTCTGAATGCCCGGCTCCATACGAATCAGGTAACCGATGTCATTGGCCAGACGCTGGTTGAGGCCGACCAGAAAGTCGATCGCCGGAATCGGCGTGCGGTCGATGCTGTCCAGATACGCCTGGAATCTTGGGGTCAGCGGCAGCTTTTCCAGATAGGGCTGCAGCTCGTGATGCTCTTCGCGGGCGTAAGTGAACGGGATCTTCTCGGCGTAGGGCTCAAGGAAGAAATCGAAGGGGTTGAACACCGCCATTTCGGCGACCAGGTCCACTTCGATGCGCAACTCGTCAGTCTTTTCCGGGAACACTAACCGCGCCAGGTAATTCCCCTGCGGGTCCTGCTGCCAGTTGATGAAGTGGTTTTCAGGAAGGACTTTCAGCGAATACGACAACACGCGCGTGCGGCTGTGGGCCGCCGGGCGCAAACGGACAATCTGCGGACCCAGCTCAACCGCGCGTTCGTAGCGGTAATGCGTGACATGGTGCAAGGCAATGTGAATCGACACGGCGTGCCTCCTGCGAGCCTGGACGGTAACGGAGCTGCGCAAGACTTATGCCACCCCGGCAAATCAGGCGCCTCCGGCGTGGAGGTAGCTTGTTCAGCCAAGCACAGCACCAAAATCGCGCCCGCTTCAACGAATGGTGCAAGGGTCGCACGGAAATGAGGCGGGTGGGGTTATTTGCACCGGAATGCAAAACGCCAGCTCGAAAGCTGGCGTTTTGGTGGAGCGAAGAAGCGTTGGCGCGAGGGCGTTAGCGTGGAAAGACCGGCTGACGCGTTGGCTTCTTACCTTTGCCGGGTTTGGCCGCATCCGAGCGATCCTTGGCAGCCTGCTTGTTACGAGCAGCCGCCGCGGCCTTGGCCTCTTCGCGCTTGTCCCAAGGTTTGCTGCCGTCGCTGCCGCGTTGTGGCAAGCCGGTGTGCTGCGTCAGGATCTTGGTGGTCCTGGCAACCTTGTGGCTACCGGCCGGCGTCGAGTTCTTGCGGCGCGCGCTCTGATAGGTGTCGGTTTCCGGCTGGTGCAGCGGGATCAGCTGATGCTTGCCCGGCCCGATCAGATCGGCACGGCCCATTCGCTCCAGCGCTTCACGCAGCATCGGCCAGCCCTTCGGATCGTGGTAGCGCAGGAACGCCTTGTGCAGACGGCGCTGCTCTTCGCTCTTGACGATGGTGACCGAGTCGCTCTTGTACGTGACCTTGCGCAGCGGGTTCTTGCCGGAGTGGTACATGGCCGTCGCACTGGCCATCGGCGACGGATAGAACGCCTGCACCTGATCCGCACGGAAGCCATTGCCCTTGAGCCACAGCGCGAGGTTCATCATGTCTTCGTCAGTCGTGCCCGGATGGGCCGCGATGAAGTAAGGAATCAGGTACTGCTCTTTGCCCGCTTCCTTGGAGTACTTCTCGAACATGCGCTTGAACTTGTCATAGCTGCCAATGCCCGGCTTCATCATCTGGTTGAGCGGACCTTCTTCGGTGTGCTCAGGCGCAATCTTCAGGTAACCGCCGACGTGGTGGGTGACCAGCTCCTTGACGTACTCGGGCGATTCGACAGCCAGGTCGTAACGCAGACCGGAGGCGATCAGAATCTTCTTCACGCCGGGCAGTTCACGGGCGCTGCGGTACAGCTGAATCAATGCCGAGTGATCGGTATTCAGGTTCGGGCAGATGCCAGGGAACACGCACGACGGCTTGCGGCACGCGGATTCGATCTCCGGGCTCTTGCAAGCGATGCGATACATGTTCGCCGTCGGCCCGCCGAGGTCGGAAATCACGCCGGTGAAGCCGGGGACCTTGTCACGGATCTCTTCGATTTCGCGAATGATCGAATCGTGGGAACGGTTCTGGATGATCCGGCCTTCGTGTTCGGTGATCGAACAGAACGTACAGCCGCCGAAGCAGCCGCGCATGATGTTCACCGAGAAACGGATCATGTCGTAGGCCGGGATCTTCTCCTTGCCGTACACCGGGTGCGGGATGCGCGCATAAGGCATGCCGAACACGTAGTCCATTTCTTCGGTGGTCATCGGAATGGGCGGCGGATTGAACCAGACGTCGACTTCGCCGTGCTTCTGGACCAGCGCCCGGGCGTTGCCCGGGTTGGTCTCAAGGTGCAAGACGCGGTTGGCGTGAGCGTACAGAACCGGGTCGTTACGGACCTTCTCCATCGACGGCAGCCGGATGACCGTCTTGTCGCGGGTCATGCGCGGGCTCGCCAGAATCTGCACGACCTTCGCTTCGTTCGGATCCTCGACGTCACCCTTTTCCTGCTCGATGGCGCAGGCCTGGGTGTCTTGAGTGTTCACGTACGGGTTGATGATCTTGTCGATCTTGCCTGGACGGTCGATACGCGTGGAGTCGACTTCGTACCAGCCTTCCGGCGTATCACGACGAATGAATGCCGTGCCGCGCACGTCAGTGATGCTTTCGATCGTCTCGCCATAGGACAGGCGAGTGGCCACTTCGACGATGGCCCGCTCGGCGTTGCCGTACAGCAGGATATCGGCGCAGGCGTCGATCAGGATCGAGTTCCGTACCTTGTCCTGCCAGTAGTCGTAGTGAGCGATGCGGCGCAGCGATGCTTCGATGCCACCCAGAACGATCGGCACGTTCTTGTAGGCTTCCTTGCAACGCTGGCTGTAGACAAGACTCGCACGGTCCGGACGCTTGCCCGCCATACCGCCCGGCGTGTACGCATCGTCGGACCGAATCTTTTTGTCGGCGGTGTAACGGTTGATCATCGAATCCATGTTGCCGGCCGCGACGCCGAAGAACAGGTTCGGCTCGCCGAGCTTCATGAAGTCGTCTTTTGACTTCCAGTCAGGCTGCGCAATGATCCCGACGCGGAAGCCCTGGGACTCCAGCAGCCGGCCGATGATTGCCATGCCAAACGACGGGTGATCGACGTAGGCATCACCCGTGACAATGATGATGTCGCAGGAATCCCAGCCAAGCTGATCCATTTCTTCCCGGCTCATGGGCAGGAAAGGCGCTGGTCCGAAACATTCGGCCCAGTACTTCGGATAGTCAAATAACGGCTTGGCTGCTTGCATATCGATGACCAGTGTTCGTGTCTGGGGGCGATTTTCGCTTGGAAATTCGCGGGCGCGGAGAATAGCACAAATTTTGATCAAATCCGACGGCACAGGTCGGATTAGTGGTTAGCCCTGAACCGGCTACCTACTCATCATCATCAAAGTTGTAACTGCCCGGCGCGAGGTTTTCGAAGCGGGTGTACTTGCCGATGAACGCAAGCCGAATGAACCCGATCGGGCCGTTCCGCTGCTTGCCGATGATGATTTCAGCGATGCCCTTGTGTTCGGTCTCGGGGTGATACACCTCATCCCGGTACACGAACATGATGACGTCGGCGTCCTGCTCGATCGCTCCGGATTCCCGCAAGTCAGAGTTCACCGGGCGCTTGTTGGGACGTTGCTCGAGGGAGCGGTTCAGCTGGGACAGCGCGACCACCGGGCAATTGAATTCCTTGGCGAGCGCTTTGAGGGAACGGGAGATCTCGGAAATCTCGTTCGTCCGGTTATCCCCGCTCGAGCCCGGGATCTGCATCAGCTGCAGGTAGTCGATCATGATCAGGCCGATGTCGCCGTGCTCGCGGACAAGACGCCGCGTACGCGCACGCATCTCCGACGGGCTGATGCCAGCCGTGTCGTCGATGAACAGCTTGCGGTCGTTGAGCAGGTTGACCGCCGACGTCAGGCGCGGCCAGTCATCGTCATCCAGCTGACCGGAACGTACCTTGGTCTGGTCGATACGGCCTAGCGACGAAAGCATACGCATGATCAGCGATTCGCCTGGCATCTCTAGCGAGTAGACCAAAACCACCTTGTCGCTGCGCAGCACCGCGTTTTCCACAAGGTTCATCGCGAAGGTGGTCTTACCCATCGACGGACGGCCTGCGACGATGATCAGGTCAGACTGCTGCAAACCGCTGGTCTTTTCATCCAGGTCGGCGTAGCCCGTGGAAAGGCCAGTGATGCCGTCGCCGATATTGAACAGCGTATCGATGCGGTCAATCGCACGGGTCAGCAGGTCGTTGACGCTGACCGGGCCGCCGGTTTTGGGCCGCGCCTCGGCGATCTGAAAGATCTGCCGTTCGGCCTCGTCGAGAATCTCTTCAGCGGTACGCCCTTCCGGGTTGAACGCACTGTCGGCAATCTCGGTGCTGATGCCGATCAACTGGCGCAGCGTCGCGCGCTGACGAACGATCTGGGCGTAGGCCTTGATGTTCGCGACGGACGGAATGTTCTTCGCCAGTTCCGACAGGTAACCCAGGCCGCCGACCTGGGAGGTCTGGCCTTCCTTGTCGAGCTGCTCGGCCAGGGTGACGACGTCGATCGGTTGGTTCTGATCCGCCAGCTTGGCGATGGCGCGAAATATCAGACGGTGGTCATGACGATAGAAATCGCCATCCGACACCTGATCAAGCACGCGCTCCCAGGCGTTGTTGTCCAGCATCAAACCACCGAGCACGGCCTGTTCGGCCTCGATGGAATGCGGCGGCACCTTCAGGGCAGCGGTTTGCAGATCATATTGCTCGGGAGCGGAGATGTCGTTCATGGCCACACGGAAATCAGGGGGGTTGAATCAGGATACTCAGAAATGACAAAGGGCACGACCTGCGAACAGGAACGTGCCCAATGCTAACCGACCGAGGAGCGAGTCGTCAGTCGGTCAGACTTCTGCACCGAAGCGCAGAAACCATACTGCTTAAGCAGCTACAACAACAACGCGAACGGTAGCTTCAACATCGCTGTGCAGGTGCACGGCTACGTCGTATTCGCCAACGTTACGGATGGTGCCGTTCGGCAGACGAACTTCAGACTTGGCCACTTCAACGCCAGAGGCGGTCAGTGCGTCAGCGATGTCGTGAGTACCGATCGAACCGAACAGCTTGCCTTCGTCACCAGCGGTGGCAGTGATGGTCACTTCCAGCTCAGCCAGTTGGGCAGCACGAGTTTCAGCAGAAGCTTTCTTCTCGGCGGCAGCTTTTTCCAGCTCTGCACGACGCTCTTCAAACGCGGCCACGTTGGCAGCGGTTGCAGCGGTTGCTTTGCCGAAAGGCAGCAGGAAGTTACGACCGTAGCCAGCCTTAACGTTTACTTTATCGCCCAGGTTGCCCAGGTTGGCGACTTTTTCCAGCAGGATGAGTTCCATTTGGTAAAACCTCTTAACTTTAACCTTCACCGTTCGCAGAACCGTTATCGGCATCTTTCGACGCCAGACGGCCGCGAAAATCAATCAGGCTGTCGACAATGGCAATCACCACCAGCAACGGATAGATCAGCTGCATGAACAGCAACAGCGTGACGTACAACCCCACCAGCCAGAACCGTGTCAGGCGCTTTGCAGCCACCAGACCGTGAATCAGGGCCAGGCCCGCGAACATGAGCGGTACGCTGCACAACGGTGTCAGCATCGCCAGTTGAGGACCGAAGTTCGGCCCCACCAACATGCACACCAGCAGCACCAGCATCGGTGCCCGCGGGAGTTTGAGGCTGCGAAATTCGCGCCCGAAACCGCCCGGGTTATACAACAACGCCTGCCAGTACCGCCCAAGGATCAGGCATACCACGCTGACGATCTGCAACAACGCTGCAATCAGGCCGTTGAGGACGGGTGTAATCAGTGCCCCCAGACGCGCTCGCTCATCTACCGACATCTGCTGGTAGACATCACCAAAGACGTGGGGCAAGAGCTTTTGCAGCTCTCCCGCCATGGCTTCGATGGGCTCGCGAAACACCGCGCCCAGAACCACTGCATACAACAATCCAACCGCTACGCTGACCAGCAGCACGCGGACCCAGGACTCGCTGGCACGCAACACGGCGGCCAACCCCCAAGAACCCAGCAACACCATCAGGGTGCGGGGTTCACCGAAATACCACCAGACCAAAGCCGGCAGCAGAGCCCAGGCGAGGACGCCTAAGGCGTCACTCATCCCGCGTCGCAGGAGCACAAGGCAACCTGCGGCAGCACTCAACCAGAACAACAGCGGCAATGCCGCACATCCAACCACTACGAGAGTGGCCTGCATGCGGCCGCGCATGATGAATTCAGCCATGGCGCGCATGCGATCTATCCCTTACTGCGTTTGTCGACTACCTGGTCTCAGCGGCCGTGGCTGTCGGTGTAGGCCAACAGGGCCAGGAAGCGGGCGCGCTTGATAGCGGTAGCCAGCTGACGCTGATAACGAGCTTTGGTACCAGTAATGCGGCTAGGAACGATCTTGCCGGTTTCAGATACGTAGGCTTTCAGGGTGTTGAGATCTTTGTAATCGATCTCCTTCACATTTTCAGCTGTGAAGCGGCAGAATTTACGACGACGGAAGAAACGTGCCATGTAATGGGCTCCTCAAAAGGTCCGTGGATTACTCGTCAGCGTTATCGCTGTTGTCGCTGTCATCACCATCGGCGCCATCGGCGTCGGAGTGCTCAGGACGGTCGCGACGCTCACGGCGCTCACTGCGGTTTTCTTCAGCCTTGAGCATTTCGGACTGGCCAGTAACAGCTTCGTCGCGACGGATGACAAGGTTACGGATCACGGCATCGTTGTAACGGAAGTTGTCTTCCAGCTCGGCCAGAGCCTTGCCAGTGCACTCAACGTTCAGCATCACGTAGTGAGCCTTGTGAACATTGTTGATTGCGTAGGCCAGTTGACGACGGCCCCAATCTTCCAGACGGTGGATCTTGCCGCCGTCTTCTTCGATCAGCTTGGTGTAACGCTCTACCATGCCGCCGACTTGCTCGCTCTGGTCCGGGTGAACCAGAAAGATGATTTCGTAATGACGCATGAATGCTCCTTACGGGTTGTAGCCTGCCGCCAAAGCGGTCAGACAAGGAGTGAATAACACTGGTTTATCTTGCACAGGAACAGGCACATGAGCACCTGCCATGACAGCAAGGGACGCGATTGTAGAGAAGGGGTTGGAGGGGCGCAAGGAGATTGGTGAATATTTGAACAATGGCTTTGAGCTACAAGCTACAAGCTACAAGCCGGAGCGTGACTGGCTCGAGCTTGAGGCTTGCAGCTTGCAGCTTGCAGCTCGCTACTGACGACTACTTCTTGGCAGCCGAGCGCTGGCGCAGGGCTTCGAACAGGCAGACGCCTGTCGCGACCGAAACGTTGAGGCTGCTGACGCTACCCGCCATCGGCAGACGTACCAGATAATCGCAATGCTCGCGGGTCAGGCGGCGCATGCCTTTGCCTTCAGCCCCCATGATCAGGATGGTCGGGCCAGTCAGGTCCTGCTGATACAACTCTTGCTCGGCCTCACCTGCGGTACCGACAACCCACAGGCCGCGTTGCTGGAGTTTTTCCAGCGTGCGCGCCAGGTTGGTCACGGCCACGAGAGGAATGACCTCGGCCGCGCCGCACGCCACTTTCCGCACGGTCGGCGTCAAAGTCGCGGACTTGTCTTTCGGCACGATCACCGCCAGCGCACCGGCCGCATCGGCAGTCCGCAGGCAGGCGCCCAGGTTATGCGGATCGGTGACGCCATCCAGCACTAGGATCAGCGGCGGACCTTCGGTGCGGTCGAGCAGCTCGTCGAGCATCGCCTCGCCCCAGACCTGGCTCGGACTGACATCCGCCACCACGCCCTGGTGAACGCCCTCAACCCAGGCATCCATCTCGCGGCGCTCGGCCTGCCCCACCGACACGCGATTCTGCGCAGCGAGCTCGATGAGCACCTGAACCCGTGGATCGCTGCGCCCTTCAGCCAGCCAGATCTGCTTGACCCGCTTCGGGTGATGACGCAAAAGCGCCTCTACGGCATGAACACCGTAGATTTTTTCCAGCTGACTCATGACTTGGCCTTAGGTTTGCGAACACTGCCACTGCTTGCAGAAGAAGCCGAGCCCGATTTCGACGAACCCTTGCGGTGCTTGCTCGACTTACCGGAGGCGCCAGCGGAATCACTCGTCGACTTTCCCGACGATGCCTTGCTACCACCCTTGGCTTCAGTCAGCAGCGCTTTCTTCATTTCACGGCTTTTGCGCACTTCTGCGTTCTTGGCAGCCGCATCACTTGGCCGATAGGCCTCGGCAACAGGCTCTTTCGCGGTCCGGCGACCGGACTTGGAAGCAGACGACGATTCCTTGGAATCCTTGCCCTTCTCTGCCGCGGCAGGCTCGGACGTCCGACGTTTGCGGCCGATCGGTGCGCTGGTGGTCTTCTCGGACATTTCGAAATCGATCTTGCGCTCGTCAAGATCAACACGCATGACGCGCACTTCAACGGTGTCGCCCAGGCGGAAGCTGCGGCCTGTGCGCTCGCCGGCCAGACGATGGTGGACCGGATCGAAGTGGTAGTAATCACCCGGCAATGCGGTGACGTGAACCAGGCCTTCGACATAGATATCGGTCAGCTCGACGAACAGACCAAAGCCGGTCACAGCCGTGATCACGCCCGGGAACGACTCGCCAACGCGGTCTTTCATGAACTCGCATTTCAGCCAGTTCGTGACGTCGCGGGTGGCCTCATCGGCACGGCGCTCGCTCATCGAGCACTGCTCGCCCAACTGCTCAAGCATCGCTTCGTCGTACGGGTAGATGCGCGCTTTCGGAATGACGGGAGCACCGGCACGACGAACGTGCGGCGTTTCCTGCTTGGAGCGGATCACGCTGCGGATCGCCCGGTGAGTCAGCAAGTCCGGGTAGCGACGAATCGGCGAGGTGAAGTGGGTATACGCTTCGTAATTCAGGCCGAAGTGGCCATGGTTATCAGAGCTGTACACCGCCTGACTCAACGAGCGCAGCATGACAGTCTGGATCAGGTGGTAATCCGGACGGTCCTTGATGGTTTCGAGCAGCGCCTGATAATCCTTCGGCGTCGGGCCGTCTTTGCCCTTGTGCAGGGAAAGACCCAGCTCGCCGAGGAAGGCACGCAGCTTTTCCAGACGCTCGGGCGGCGGACCGTCGTGGACGCGATACAGCGCAGGGATCTCGTGTTTCTTGAGAAACGCTGCAGTCGCTACGTTGGCCGCAAGCATGCACTCTTCAATCAGCTTGTGCGCATCGTTGCGAGTGGTCGGGCGGATCTCGGCGATTTTGCGCTCGGTCCCGAAAATGATCCGGGTTTCCTGGGTTTCAAAATCGATGGCACCGCGAACGTGCCGGGCGCCCAACAGCACTTTGTACAGTGCATAAAGCTGCTTCAGGTGCGGCACGACATCGCCATATTGCTCGCGTAGCTGCTTGGCTTCGGCGGCTTTTGGATGCTCCAGCATCGAGCTGACCTTGTTGTAGGTCAGACGCGCATGGGAGTGGATCACGGCTTCGTAGAAAACGTAGTCAGTCATCTCGCCGGTTTTGGAGATGGTCATCTCGCAAACCATTGCCAGACGATCAACCAGCGGATTCAGCGAGCACAGGCCGTTGGACAGCTGCTCAGGGAGCATCGGGATCACGCGCTCGGGGAAATACACCGAGTTGCCGCGCACCTGAGACTCAGCGTCGAGCGCCGAGCCAAGCTTCACATAGCTCGATACGTCGGCGATCGCCACGTAGAGCTTCCAGCCGCCGGAGAACAGGCGCAGCTTGCCGGGCTTGGCTTCGCAGAAAACGGCATCGTCGAAGTCGCGGGCATCTTCACCGTCGATGGTCACGAACGGAAGGTGACGCAGATCGACGCGGTTTTCCTTGTCCTTCTCTTCCACTTCTGGCTTGAGCTTGGCGGCTTCTTTCAGCACAGCCTCAGGCCAGACGTGAGGGATGTCGTAGGTACGCAGCGCGACATCGATCTCCATGCCGGGCGCCATGTAATTGCCCACCACCTCAACCACGTCACCTTGGGGCTGGAAGCGCGGTGTCGGCCAGTGGGTGATTTTCACCTCGACGAACTGACCGATCTTGGCGCCGTTGTTACGGCCTGGGGTAATCAGCACTTCTTGCTGGATTTTTGGGTTGTCCGGCTGGACGAAACCGATGCCGCTTTCTTCGAAGTAGCGACCCACCACGGTTTCGTGTGCACGGGAAATGACTTCGACGATCACGCCTTCCCGGCGACCGCGACGGTCCAGACCCGAGACGCGCGCGAGTGCACGGTCGCCATCGAACACCAGACGCATTTGCGCAGGGCTCATGAACAGGTCGTCGGAGCCGTCATCTGGCACCAGGAAGCCGAAGCCGTCACGGTGACCGCTGATGCGGCCCAGAATGAGGTCCAGCTTGTCGACCGGCGCGTACGTGCCGCGGCGGGTGTAAATCAGTTGCGCATCGCGCTCCATGGCGCGGAGCCGACGCCGCAAGGCCTCGATCTGATCTTCAGTCGTGAGGCCAAACTCTTCCACCAACTGCTCACGGGCGGCGGGCGAACCGCGCTCGGAAAGGTGCGCCAGAATCAGCTCACGGCTAGGGATGGGGTTTTCGTATTTTTCCGCTTCACGAGCGGCCTCGGGATCGAGGGACTGCCAATCGGCCATTAGAATGAGTTCACCTTATCTGGATGTAATTAGTTTGGCATATACCAGATTGAAACGCGAAGACAGCATTTGCTGGGACTTTTCGCTATTTCAAATTATTTTTGCACGGGGGCTTTACAGCCTTCAATCTCCTCCGTAAGATGCGCCCCACAACGACGGCACTGCCAAGTTGTAGTTGAAATCAAACGAAATATCGAATGAAATCAACGAACTGCCCAGATGGTGAAATTGGTAGACACGCCAGCTTCAGGTGCTGGTGACCGCAAGGTCGTGGAAGTTCGAGTCTTCTTCTGGGCACCATTTCAACGAAACCGAGCTTAGGCTCGGTTTTGTGCATTTTGCGGTTTGAAAAGTCAAGCCTGGCAAAACTGCCCTCAGCGTAGATCACTTCTCCCTGCCCTGTCCCACGCGGCAAATGAATCGCTCAACCGCCTCCCGAAGAAATTCAAAAATTCAGTTGCACTCCCACGAAAAATCTAATTAAATCAGCGCCATGCCCAGATGGTGAAATTGGTAGACACGCCAGCTTCAGGTGCTGGTGACCGCAAGGTCGTGGAAGTTCGAGTCTTCTTCTGGGCACCAAACAAACAAAACCGAGCCAAGTGCTCGGTTTTGTGCTTTCTGGGGGGCTGCAATACCCCCGTCCGTACAGGCGACTACGCCCGGAACTGCCCAAGACTCGCCTTGAGCTGAGCAGCAAGCCTGTCCAGCGTCTTGCCGCTGGCGGTTGTTTCCACCACGGCCTGCGCAGCCTTCTCGGCTTGAGCGTGAATGACTTCTACGCGCCCGCGTACTGCTTGCGCGCCTTGAGCCTGATGCTCTGCCGCACGGGTCGCTAAACCAATCGCCGCATGAACCTGTTCGACAGACAACTGCACCGACTGCTGTAGCCGCGCGCTGTCCTTCAATACCGCCAAGCCTTCTTTGGCCTGACGCCCGGCCAGACCAATCGTTGCCACTGCTTCGCGCGCCCCGGATTGCAGCTTGGCGATGTGCTCCTGAATATCGCCCGTTGAGCTTTGCGTCTTGCTCGCCAACGCGCGCACTTCATCGGCGACAACGGCGAAACCTCGACCGGTCTCGCCCGCACGCGCTGCCTCAATGGCCGCGTTGAGGGCAAGCAGGTTGGTTTGCTCGGCGATGCCATGGATCACTTCCAGCACCACTTCAATCTGCTGGCTTTGCTGCGCCAGCCGCTCGATGACCTGGGAGCCGGTCTCCACCTGCCCGGCCAGCGCCTCAATCAGGCTGCCCACCTGATTGGAGGTGCGTGTGTTTTCATCGGTCGCCTGACGAATGTCCACCACCTGCCGCAATGCTGCCTGCATCGCCTGGCTCTCGGCCTGCGCCTCGTCAGCCATCTGCGCCAGCGCTTGAAGGCTGGCAGCCACTTCATCACGCTGCAACTCGGCGGCAGCGCCGGCGCCCGCATTGCGTTTGCTCATGGCGCCGATCTCAACCCCCGTCTGTTGCGCCACATCGCCCGCCTCTCGAACGATCGGCTGCAATTTGTCGACGAAGCGGTTCACCGCCGCAGCCATATCGCCTATCTCATCGTTGCTGTTGAGTTTGACGCGCTTGGTCAGATCGCCTTCGCCTGCTGCCAGATCATCCAGCGCACGATTGAGCAGCTGCAAGCGCAACACGACGCGGCGCCCCAGCACGATGGCCAACACCACCAGCACACCGAGTCCCACCAGAGACAGCCCGACGCCGATTCTCCAGCGCAACGTGGACGCAGCCTCCTGTACAGCGGAACTGGTATTGGCTGCCATCGCAGTGGCCGACGATTGCGCCGTTTGCAGACGCGAGCGCAATGCGGCAGAACTCTCGGCCGCAGCGCCGCCCAGACTTTCCGAAACCAGTTGATCACCGCTGCCGATCAACGCGACGAAGCGTTTGTCCAACGCCGCCAGATTCTCTTCCACCGACGTGGTCGATACGCCCATGCGTACTTTGCCGATTTCCACACCGTTGGGGCTGATCGAAGCCTCGACGTAATAAACCGAAGGATCCTTCTGCGCCGCATTCAGGACCTTGTCCATGGCACGCTCGCCCTCGCCTTTCGCCAGCAGGGCCTTGATCGATTCGTTCTCACGATTCAGATAACGCGTCAGGTGCTCACCTTGAGCATCGTCGTAGACCACAAAAAGCACGTTCGGATTGCGTTGCGCACGGCGCGCGAACTCTGACAGCGTCGGCGTATCGCCATCCCACATCGCCCGTGGCGCGACAGCAGCCAGCAGCTCGGCCATGTCCGTCGCTGAATCCCGCAGGTCTTTCTCCAGCGTCGCACGCAGTTGCTTCTGTTCGTCTTTCAGACGCGTCGACAGGCCCGCGCTCAGGCGCTGACGTGTATTTTGCGAAAGACTGTCCAGACTGGACGTTACGTCGCCGCTTGCCTGTTCCAGTTCGTCGGCCAAGTGTTGCGAATCTACACTCAGCCGCGCCGCCAGTTCAGCTTCGAGCGCAGTAACGGTGCTCCGAGTGAGGGCGACGGCAACCAGCACCTGCACCACAAGGGCAATACCAAGAGCAATGAATACGGGTCGCAGCAAGCGACTGCGTAGAAGAGAAGTAACAGCCGACACAGGAAATCCCCCACAACACACGCCATTAAAATGATGGCATCGCGTAATACGTGGAATCACAGCAAGGGTCGTGCCGCAGTGGCGGGATTGAATGGAGGTGCAAGCCGACGGACAAAACAAAGGGCCGCCGAAGCGACCCTTTGTTTGTGTTTCAACGACTTATCAATCGAACGGGTGACGCAGAACGATCGTCTCGTTGCGATCAGGGCCCGTCGAAATAATGTCGATCGGTGCGCCAACCAGTTCTTCAAGGCGCTTGATGTAAGCGCGAGCGTTGGCAGGCAGCTCTTCCAGGGTCTTGGCACCCAGGGTCGACTCGGACCAGCCCGGCACTTCTTCGTACACCGGCTCCAGGCCGATGTAGCTGTCAGCGTCGGTCGGGGCGTCGATCACTGCACCGTTCTCGTTCTTGTAGCCCACGCAGATGTTGATGGTCTCGAGACCGTCAAGCACGTCCAGCTTGGTCAGGCAGATGCCCGAGATGCTGTTGACGTCGATGGCGCGACGCAGGATAACGGCGTCGAACCAGCCACAGCGGCGGGCACGGCCGGTGGTTGCACCGAACTCGTGGCCACGCTTGGCCAGAAATGCGCCGACGTCGTCGAACAGCTCCGTCGGGAACGGACCCGAACCCACGCGAGTGGTGTAGGCCTTGGTGATGCCCAGGATGTAATCCAGGTACATCGGACCCATGCCCGAACCGGTGGCGATGCCGCCGGCAGTGGTGTTCGAGCTGGTGACGTACGGGTAGGTACCGTGGTCGATGTCCAGCAACGAACCCTGGGCACCTTCGAACATGATGTCTTTGCCGGCGCGACGCATTTCGTGCAGCGTGGCGGTCACGTCGAGCATCATCGGCTTGAGCAGCTCGGCGTATTCCATGCACTCGTCGAGTGTCTTCTGGAAGTCGATGGCCGGCTCTTTGTAGTAATTCACCAGAACGAAGTTGTGGTAATCCAGCAGCTCGCCCAGCTTGGCGGCGAAGCGTTCGCGGTGGAACAGATCACCAATGCGCAGGCCACGACGCGCAACCTTGTCTTCGTAAGCCGGGCCGATGCCACGACCGGTCGTGCCGATCTTGTGCTCGCCACGGGCTTTTTCACGGGCCTGATCAAGGGCCACGTGATAGGACAGGATCAGCGGGCAGGACGGGCTGATGCGCAGACGCTCGCGCACCGGAATGCCCTTCTCTTCCAGCTTGGTGATTTCGCGCATGAGTGCATCAGGCGCAACAACCACACCGTTGCCGATCAGGCACTGCACGCCTTCGCGCAGAACGCCGGACGGAATCAGGTGCAGGACGGTTTTTTCGCCGTCGATCACTAGCGTGTGGCCAGCGTTGTGGCCGCCTTGATAGCGCACTACCGCGGTTGCATGTTCGGTCAGCAGATCAACGATCTTGCCTTTGCCCTCATCACCCCATTGGGTGCCCAGGACTACGACATTCTTACCCATAACACTTGTCCTCATTCGCGCAAACTTGGTGCCGGCAGCGGCCGGCGGGGAAACTCAAGAGGCCAGCGGCATTACCTGCCAACGCTCGCCCTGCTGAATCAATTGCCGATCGCAGTCGGCGTCTTGCGCCGCTGAAACCGGTTGGCCTGGCAAGGCCTGAACCACACGCTGACCTTCTGCGCGCAGCTGACAGACCTTCTGCCACAGCACCGCATCAGTGCTGTCCGGCATCCAGATACCGCCTGACGGTAGCTTGATCTGCGCCTGACCGCGTGTGACCAGGGTTTTCAAATCGGTGGAAAAACCCGTTGCCGGGCGCGCACGACCGAAGTCGGCACCAATGTCATCGTACCGACCGCCTTGAGCGATCGACTGGCCAACACCCGGGACGAACACCGCAAACACCACACCGGTGTGGTAGTGGTAGCCGCGCAATTCGCCGAGGTCAAAATACAACGGTAGCTCAGGAAACCGGGCCGACAGACGTTCGGCGATTTCCTGCAGATCATCCAGCGCTTCGATGACCGGCGCCGGCGCATTCGCCAGACGGTCGCGAGCCTGCGCCAACACGCTACGGTCGCCACACAGATCCACCAGCGCGCGCAGCATGCTGGCCAGATCCGCCGACAGACCTTCGGTCAACGCAATGACCTCGTCGATGGCTTTGCGCTGAAGTGCATCAAACAGCTGTTGCTCGACTTCGCCGGACAACCCGGCAGCGCGGGCAAGGCCGCGGTAAATCCCGACGTGGCCCAGGTCCATATGGACGTCCGGCACGTCAGCCAGTTGCAGCATCGCCAACATGAGGCTGATGACTTCGACGTCGCTGCTCGGGCTCGCATCGCCGTACAACTCGGCACCCAGCTGGATCGGACTGCGCGAGGACGACAACGCACGCGGCTGGGCATGCAGCACGCTGCCTGCGTAGCAGAGACGGCTCGGGCCTTCACGGCGCAATGTATGCGCGTCGATGCGGGCGACCTGCGGCGTGATGTCCGCGCGGAACCCCATCTGCCGACCCGATTGCGGGTCGACGACTTTAAAGGTGCGCAGATCCAGATCCTGGCCTGCACCGGTGAGCAGCGATTCGAGGTATTCGATGTGCGGGGTGACGACAAACTCGTAGCCCCAGCTCTGAAACAGATCCAGCACCTGACGACGCGCGACTTCAATACGCGCAGCTTCCGGCGGCAGTACTTCTTCGATGCCATCCGGCAGCAGCCAGCGGTCAACCGTTGTCATTACGCCTTTCCCCTATGATCCGGGCGGCCGGCCCTTGGGCAAGCCTTGAGTGAAGCAGACAGCATTCTGCGGACGCAGGGCAAGGAAACCTCCCCTGCCTGATGCGCCGCAATAGCGTGAACACTGTCCTCGAAAAAACTGCCGCGCACGGAACACGCCACGGCCAATCAATCGTGCAGACGCAAAAAAGCCGGGAATTTCCCGGCTGCCGCATCATACACACGTTTTGTCGCGCGATCACCCCGACGGGCAGTTTTGCCGCCCGGCGGAGTGATCAAGTGCTGATGCGATTACGGCTTGGACTTTTGCAGATAGCGGAAAAACTCGCTGCCTGGGTCAAGCACCATCACGTCGCTTTTGTTGGCGAAGCTTTCACGGTAGGCGCGAAGGCTACGGTAGAACGCGTAGAACTCCTGATCCTGACCGTAGGCCTTGGAGTAGATCGCGGACGCTTGAGCATCACCATCACCGCGCGCCTCTTCGGACTCGCGATACGCTTCAGCCAACAGAACGCGGCGCTGACGATCGGCGTCGGCACGAATGCCTTCAGCCAGTTCGTTACCCTTGGCGCGATGCTCGCGGGCTTCACGCTCACGCTCGGTGCTCATGCGCTCGAACACGCTGCGATTCACTTCCTTCGGCAGATCGATAGCCTTGACCCGGACATCGACCACTTCGATGCCCAGCTCTTTGCCGGCCATGGTGTTGAGCGACGCAGTGATGTCAGCCATCAGCGCGTCACGCTCACCCGAGACCACCTCGTGCAGGGTGCGCTTACCGAACTGGTCGCGCAGACCGGACTCGAGACGACGGGAAAGGCGCTCATCGGCGATCTGCTTCAGGCCGGATGTCGCGGTGTAGAAACGCTCAGCGTCCTTCACACGCCACTTGGCATAGGCATCAACCATTACGGCTTTCTTTTCCAGCGTCAGGAAACGCTGAGTCGGCGCATCGAGAGTCATCAAGCGACCATCGAACTTGCGCACCTGATTCACGTAAGGAATCTTCACATGCAGACCTGGCGAAACATCCGCCTGAACCACGCGACCGAACTGCAGGAGCACCGCGCGCTCGGTCTGAGCGACGATGTAGAAGCTGTTCCATGCGACCACGGCCAACACGACGCAGACAATCAGGGCAACCAGAGATTTATTGCTCATCAGCGAGTCTCCCTAGTGCGCGTGTCACGCTGCTGTTGCATGTCCGCTGCCCGTGAGCCCGGGTCTGCCGGTGCAGCAGCGGCGCCGCCGGCGGTAGACGAATTGGAACCGTTACGGCTGCTATCGATCATTTTGTCCAACGGCAGGTAAAGCAGGTTGTTCTGACCTTTGTCGCCGGTCACGAGTACCTTGCTGGTGTTGCTGAAGACTTCCTGCATGGTGTCCAGATACAGACGCTCACGCGTGACTTCCGGTGCCTTGCGGTACTCGGCGACCAGCTTGGTAAAGCGATCCGCCTCACCCTTGGCTCGAGAGACCACTTCATCGCGATAACCGTTGGCGTCTTCGACGATACGCTGAGCCTGACCACGCGCCTCCGGAATCACACCGTTTGCGTAGGTTTCAGCCTGGTTGCGTGAGCGTTGCTCGTCTTCACGGGCGCGGATCACGTCATCGAACGCTTCCTGGACTTCGCGCGGCGCCGCAGCGCTCTGCACGTTGACCTGAGTCACGGTGATGCCGGTGCGATAGGTATCGAGGAAGCGCTGCAGCCGCTCCTTGATTTCGCTGGCCATCAACTCACGACCTTCAGTCAGCACCTGATCCATGGCGGTCGAACCGACGACATGACGCAAGGCACTTTCGGTCGCATGCTGCAGGCTGACTTCAGGCTGATCAACGTTCAGCACGAAATCCTGCAGATTGGTGACTTTGTACTGCACAGTCAGTGGCACTTCGACGATGTTCTCGTCTTCGGTGAGCATCTGGCCCTGCTTGCTGTACGCACGTTCGCGCGTCACGTTTTCGAGGTACTTGCGATCGAACGGCGGGAAATAGATGTTCAGACCCGGCCCGACGGTTTCGTAGTACTTGCCGAAGCGCAGCACAACGGCCTGCTCCTGCTCGTCGACCACATAGATTGCGTTGTACAGCCAGATGGCGAGCAGCACGACCAGACCGATGCCGAGCAGGCCAAGGCCACCGCCCTTGCTCGATCCACCGCCGCTGCCGCCGCCATCGCCACTGCGTTTCTTGCCACCACCGAACAACCCATTCAGGCTTTCCTGCAGCTTACGGAAGGCCTCGTCGAGATCCGGTGGCCCCTTGCGGTCGCCGCCCTTGCGCTTACCACCCCAAGGATCCTGATTATTCGAGTTGCCACCCGGCTCATTCCAAGCCATAGCGCTCTCCATCTGATAAAGCAAAGACGCGCCCGCGGCGCGCCGACCAATGCTACAGAATGCCCGTCAAAGCGGTACAACCGCTTTGTCAGGCTTTTATTGCAAAGTGTGTTGCTCGATGAATTCGAGCGGCTGCAGTCCTTCGCGACTCACCAGGCGATTGAATTCAACTCGGGGTAACCGAACAGCCAGAAGACTCTGGCCTTCTTCGTCGTGTTCTTCGCTCTGCACCGCGCCCAAGTTGAAAAACTGGGCACGCAACCGGGCGAACTCCTGCGTCAGGCGCAACGTCCCCACAAAGAGATCATTGCCCAATACTTCAGCGATGGCTTGCCTGAGCAAATCCAGACCGCGTCCGTCACGGGCAGAAACCCAGACCCGCTGCGGCTTGCCATCAGCATCGCGTTGAATCTGCGGCTCCACCCCTTCGAGCAGATCGAGTTTGTTATAGACCTCGAGCATCGGCAAGTCCTGGGCGCCAATCTCGCCCAGCACCACCATGACCTGCTCGATCTGCTCAAGGCGATCGGGCTCGTGAGCGTCGATCACATGCAGCAGCAGATCGGAGTTGCTCGATTCTTCGAGCGTAGCCCGAAAGGCCTCGACCAGCTTGTGCGGCAAATGGCGGATAAAACCCACCGTATCGGCCAGCACAATCGGCCCGAGGTCTTTGACTTCAAGGCGGCGCAGGGTCGGGTCGAGGGTCGCGAACAGTTGATCGGCAGCGTAGACATCGGAGTCGGTCACCGCATTGAACAGCGTTGACTTGCCGGCGTTGGTATAGCCGACGATCGACACCGTAGGGATATCGGCGCGGGACCGGCCACGACGAGCCTGATCACGCTGACTGCGGACTTTTTCAAGCCGGCCCTTGATCTGACGCAAGCGCACACGCAAAAGACGTCGGTCCGTTTCAAGCTGGGTTTCACCCGGGCCGCGCAGACCGATACCACCGCCCTGACGCTCAAGGTGAGTCCAGCCACGGACCAGCCGCGTACTCATGTGTTCAAGCTGGGCCAGTTCGACCTGCAGCTTGCCTTCGTGGGTGCGCGCCCGTTGGGCGAAGATGTCGAGAATCAGGCCCGTACGGTCAAGCACGCGACACTCAAAAACACGTTCGAGGTTACGTTCCTGACTGGGTGTAAGGACATGATTGAAGATGACGATATCTGATTTTTCGGTTTTGACCAGGTCGCGTAATTCCTCGACCTTGCCGCTGCCCACCAGATACTTGGCCGTAGGCCGATGTCTTGGCACGTTGACGAACGAGACAATATCGGCACCGGCCGACAGCGCCAGTTCCCTGAACTCCTGCGGATCTTCGCGCGCCTCAGGGTCCTGACCATCCAAGTGAACGAGGATCGCCCGCTCACCACCACTGTGGCGCTCAAAGAACAAAGCAGACTCCTATCAGGCGTTACCTGGCTCGGCGTCAGCCTGCTCGGATTCGGTAGCGCTAGGCAGACGAATCGGGCGGACAGGAACGACAGTCGAGATGGCGTGTTTGTAGACCATTTGGCTGACAGTGTTCTTCAGCAAAATAACGAACTGGTCAAAAGATTCGATAGTGCCTTGCAGCTTGATGCCGTTTACCAGATAGATCGAAACCCCAACCTTTTCTTTACGCAAAGTGTTCAGGTAAGGGTCTTGTAGCGAATGCCCTTTTGACATGTGCCGCACTCCTTTAAGGATCAATAGAATAAATTTCGAAAACGTTGGCTTGGGCCGCTACCTCCCGAAGGCTATCCCCCAAGGATAGACGGCTATTGCAAGGACTCAGCTCAATATGGAGACCGACCCCAGGTATTTCAAGGCGCGTGACAGATTGTCGCTAGCCAGGCTGTCCAACCAGTGCAAATCCTGCCAGCTGCGCAACCAGGTGAACTGCCTCTTGGCCAGCTGGCGCGTGGCAATGATGCCGCGCTCCTGCATCTCATCCCGAGTCAGCTTGCCGTCCAGATGATCCCAGACCTGGCGATACCCTACAGCTCTTATAGACGGTAAATTCGAGTGCAGATCACCCCTCGAACGTAGCGCTACGACTTCTTCAACGAATCCTTCATCAAGCATTTGCCTGAAACGCACAGCAATTCGGTCGTGGAGCACCTTGCGATCCGTCGGTGCGATCGCGAGATTTGCGACAGTATAGGGCAATTGATGACGCCCCGAAGCGCTCGCTTGAGCACTTTGCGCACTTTGTTGTTCACGGTGCGCGGTCATGCTCATTCCGCTCACCCGAAAGACTTCCAGCGCACGAACCAGCCGCTGAGGATCGTTGGGGTGAATTCTCGCTGCCGACACCGGATCGACGCTCGCCAGCTCATCATGCAATGCCTGCCAACCCTGACTGGCCGCTTGCGCCTCAATCTGCGCACGAATCTCGGCGTCAGCCGCAGGCATATCGGCCAGGCCTTCCAGTAGAGCCTTGAAATACAACATCGTGCCGCCCACCAGCAGGGGAATTTTTCCCCGGGCGGTAATTTCCCCCATCGCCTGCAAGGCATCGGTTCGAAAATCCGCCGCAGAGTAGCTTTGGCCGGGGTCGAGGATATCGATGAGCCGGTGCGGATACTTTTCCAGAAGTGCTTTTGATGGCTTGGCGGTGCCAATGTCCATGCCGCGATAGACCAGCGCGGAATCCACGCTGATCAGCTCACACGGAAGCACCTTGGTCAGCTCGATGGCGAGATCGGTTTTCCCGGCGGCGGTCGGCCCCATCAGGAAGATGGCCGGAGGAAGAGCACTCATCAGCGACCGCGCAGGAATAGTTTGTCCAGATCATCCAGACCCAGCTGAGTCCAGGTGGGCCGTCCGTGGTTGCATTGACCGCTGCGCTCGGTGTTTTCCATGTCACGCAGCAGGCCGTTCATTTCCGGAATGGCCAGACGCCGGTTGGCGCGAATCGCGCCGTGGCACGCCATGGTGCCGAGCAGCTCATTCATGTGCGCTTGAACACGGTCGCTGGTGCCGTACTCCATCAGATCGCCCAGCACGTCGTGCACCAGTCGATTCGCCTCAGCCTGCTTGAGCAGTGCAGGGATCTGCCGGATCGCGAGCGTCTCTGGCCCCAGGCGCTGTAGTTCGAAGCCCAGTTGCTGGAAGGTTGCCATGTGCTCCTCGGCGCAGTCGGCCTCTCGCTGGCTAACCGCGATGGACTCCGGCACCAGCAGCGGCTGACCGCTCAGGCCTTCGCTGGCCATGGCGATCTTCAAACGTTCGTACATGATCCGCTCGTGGGCGGCGTGCATGTCCACCAGCACCAGGCCGTGGGCGTTTTCCGCGAGGATATAAATGCCCTTGAGCTGAGCGAGGGCATAACCCAGCGGCGGCACATCGCCTTGGGAGTCGGGCAACGCGACGCTGCCTGCACCCACCGGAGCCTGTGCGCCGGGCAGCGGGGCAAAGAATTCGCTATAAGCGGCACGCGCCTCTTCAGCCGGAAGCACCGACGACGGCCGCGGCGTGTACTGATACTGATAACCTGCGCCGCTGCCAGAGCCGGGGGCGGATCCGGCGGGCGGGTTCCAGGCCTGACCCTGTGGCGTCTCGAGCACGTTATTGGCCAAGCGCATTTCGCCCTGGGGCCCGAACTCGCCGGCATCCGGCCCGCTTGGGCGCACCAGCGCGGTGACCGAGGTCGTACCTGCAAGCTGATCCTCAGGCCGTACATCGCCGAGCGCCCGATGCAGCGTACCGTAGAGGAAATCGTGAACCATGCGCCCGTCGCGGAACCGCACTTCATGCTTGGTCGGGTGAACGTTAACGTCGACGACCGCCGGATCGACTTCAAAAAACAGCACGAAGGTCGGATGCCGGCCGTTAAACAATACGTCGCGATAAGCCTGACGCACCGCGTGGGCAACCAGTTTGTCGCGGACCGCGCGGCCGTTGACGAAGAAATACTGCAGATCGGCCTGACCGCGGGAGAACGTCGGCAGTCCGACCCAACCCCATAACCTCAGCCCATTGCGCTCGACCTCGATCGGCAGCGCCTGTTCCAGAAACCCGGGGCCGCAAATAGCCGACACCCGTCGCGCACGCGATACGTCATCGCGCGCTTCGTGCAGGCTCAGGACGGTCTTGCCGTTATGGCGCAAGTGAAAGGCCACGTCGAAACGCGCCAGCGCCATGCGCTTGATGACTTCCTGGAGATGATCGAACTCGGTTTTCTCGGCCTTGAGAAACTTGCGCCGCGCAGGGGTGTTGAAGAACAGGTCGCGCACTTCCACGGAGGTGCCGACAGGGTGCGCAGCAGGCTGAACGCGCGAAGCCATGTCGCGGCCTTCGGTCTCGACCTGCCACGCCTGATCAGCATCGCGGGTGCGCGACGTCAGGGTCAGACGGGCCACGGAGCTGATCGAGGCCAGCGCCTCACCTCGGAAACCAAGGCTCATGACGCGCTCAAGGTCTTCCAGCTCGCGGATCTTGCTGGTGGCATGTCGGGCCAGCGCAAGGGGCAGGTCATCGGAGGAGATGCCGCCACCGTCGTCGCGAACACGCAGCAGCTTGATGCCGGCCTGCTCAACGTCGACATCGATACGACGCGCGCCGGAATCGAGGCTATTTTCGAGCAGCTCCTTGATTACTGATGCCGGTCGCTCGACGACCTCGCCCGCAGCAATCTGGTTGGCAAGCCGTGGGCTGAGCAGCTGGATACGCGCGGCTTCTGCCGCAGGCAAATCCGCGCTTACGCTGACATCCAGTTCCTGATCACCGAGCAACATGTCAGTCACGGCTCACCTGCCAGTTCTGCGCTGGGGATTCTCAATTGCTGGCCGACTTTTAATTCGTCAGAACTTAAATGATTGGCGGTGCGAAGCATCGGCATGGTCATGTCGTAGCGCGCCGCGATCATGCTCAGCGATTCGCCGGGACGCACCGTGTGCTCGCGCGCACCCATGGCGAGTTTGCCGTTGTCCCGCAGCCAGGCGATGTACGTACCTTGCGGCGGATTCTGCTGGAAGAACTGCTTCACGCCGGCGGTAATGGAACGCGCCAACGCTTGCTGGTGGCTTGCACCTTCCAGCTTGTTCGCTTCCGCCGCGTTGGAGATAAAGCCGGTCTCGACCAGAATCGACGGAATGTCCGGCGACTTCAGCACCATGAAGCCGGCCTGCTCGACGCGGGATTTGTGCAACGAGGTCACGCGGCCGATGTTGGTCAGAACCTTCTGGCCGACGTTCAGGCTTGAAGTCAGCGACGCGGTCATCGACAGATCAAGCAGTACGCCGGCGAGCATGCGGTCTTTGTCATCGAGGCTCACAGCCCCGGCGCCCCCGATCAAGTCGGAACGGTTTTCACTGTCCGCCAGCCAGCGTGCGGTTTCAGAAGTCGCGCCGCGCTCGGACAAAGCAAACACCGAAGCCCCGAACGCCGCCGAGGAAGGCGCCGCGTCGGCGTGAATGGAGACGAACAGATCAGCGCCCTTGGCGCGTGCGATTTCCGTGCGCTTACGCAGCGGGATGAAGTAGTCGCCGGTGCGGGTCAGCTCTGCGCGATAGCCCTTCTCGCCGTTGATCTGGCGCTGCAGCTCCTTGGCAATCGCGAGCACGACGTTCTTTTCTTTCTCACCGCGGCCGCCGGACGCGCCTGGGTCTTCGCCGCCGTGACCGGCATCAATGACGACAACAATGTCACGCTTGCCATTCGGCACAGGGGTGAGTTTGATTTCAGGTTTGGACGGACTGACCGGCACCGCAGGCGTCGCCGGAGCAGCGGTGGCCGGGGTATCGGCAACCGACGGCGGCGGATTGGCATCGGCGGCGTTGTCGTACAGATCGACGACCAGACGGTTGCCGTATTGCTGGTTCGGCGCGAGGGTGAAACTCTTTGGTGTCACCGCCTTTTTCAGGTCGATGACCACGCGCAGGTCGTCAGGCGTGCGCTGCGCCGAGCGCATGCTGGTGATCGGCGTATTGGCCGTCGGCACATTCAACGCACCACCCAGGGTGGCGCCATTGATATCAATGACCAGACGATCAGGGGACTGCAGCGTGAAGACGCTGTGCTGAACGGGGCCAGACAGGTCGAAAACCAGCCGAGTGTTATCCGGAGCACGCCATAAGCGGACACTTCGTACCTGTGAAGCGGCCAACGCGTCGACAGCCAGTGTCGCCAGCAGCAGTCCAATCACAGTAACCAGCGCGCGCATGCGCATACCAAACCCCATATCTAATGAATTTCTATTTAAACGACGGCGCCAAAGCGGCACACCACTGCTCACCACGGGAGCTTTTAGGGCTCAGCGTCAGCGCTCGACCTTGATCGAGCGGCCTTATGGTAATGATCAGGTCAGGCTTTGGCAAAAAGCCTGCACCAAGATTGGGCCATTCGATGAGACAAAGGGCATCGCCTTCGAAATAGTCCCGGATGCCGAGGAATTCTAGCTCTTCTGGATCAACAAGTCGGTAGAGATCAAAGTGATACGCGCGGTTTCTCCCAATTTCGTAAGGTTCTACCAGCGTAAACGTCGGACTTTTAACCGCGCCAGTATGGCCAAGGCCGCGAATGATCCCTCGGGACAGCGTGGTCTTGCCCGCCCCCAGATCGCCCTCCAGAAAAATAATCCCATTGCTTTCAGTCACTTGGGCAATACGTGCGCCGAAGTGGGTCATGGCCTCTTCACCCATGAGCTCCAGGGTTAGCTCAGACACGGTTGGTGCTCCTCCAGAAGCTGGCGAATAACAGGAATCAGATCAGCGGCAGCGAGCCCTCGCCCGCTGGCGCCACATTGCTCACCGGCGAGGGCGTGCAGCCAGACACCCAGACAGGCAGCGTCGCAGGCGCTCATCTTTTGCGCCATCAGCGCGCCGATGACACCGGACAGCACATCGCCCAGCCCGCCGGTCGCCATCGCCGGATGGCCATGATTGGCCAGTGAGAGGTCACCCGCAGGGTTGGCGATCAGGCTGCCGCTGCCTTTTAAAACGCATACAGCGTTAAATTTTTTAGCCAGCGCCCGCGCCGCAGCCGGACGATCGGCTTGAATGTGTTTGGTATCGGTGCCCAGCAGCCGCGCGGCTTCGCCAGGATGCGGGGTGATTACGCTGCCCTCGGGCAGTTGCACCGTGCCGGTCGCCAGCTCGTTCAGCGCGTCAGCATCCCAGACCTGCGGCAACGGCGCGTTGGCAGCCGCCGACAACAGGCTTTTCCCCCAACTGTGCTGACCGAGGCCCGGACCGACCACCAGCACCGACGCGGGCTCGATCAAGGCGCGCAACTGGTTGGCCGAGCTGATGCCGGCGCTCATGACTTCGGGGAATCGCGTCAGCGCGGCGCTGACATGTTCCGGCCGCGTTGCCAGCGTGACCATGCCCGCGCCGGTGCGCAGCGTGCTTTCAGTGGTGAGCAATGCCGCGCCGCCGAAGCCCCGATCGCCGCCCACCACCAGCACGCGGCCGAACATGCCCTTGTGCGCAGTGCGTGAGCGAGGGGCCAGGGTAGGCAGATTGAAGGTATCCAGCCGTCTGACGCTCACTGGCGTCTGCCGAATGATCTCGGCGTCCGCCTGCAAGTCATCGAACACCAGCTCACCCACCAGCTCGGGCGCATCGCCGGTGAACAGCCCGACCTTGAGGCCGATGAAGGTGACGGTCAGATCGGCGTGAACGGCACAACCGAGGGTTCGCCCCGTGTCCGCGCACAGTCCCGAAGGGAGATCGACGGCCACGACGGGCAACTCACTGTCGTTGATGGCTTCAATGGCCGCAGCGTAAGGCGCGCGCACGTCGCCCGTCAGTCCAGTCCCCAGTAACGCGTCGACCACGATGCCGGCCAGCGCCTGCTGTTGCCATGACTGAATATCGACATTGGCGGCGACGGCCTCTTCATAGGCCGAACGGGCATCGCCGGCCAGCGCGTCGCAATCACCCACGGCCAGCACGTTAACTTGCCAACCGGCACGTCGGGCCAGCGCAGCAATGAGATAGCCGTCACCTGCGTTATTGCCGCGACCGGCCATCACCGTCAGCTGTTTGTCCTCAGGCCAACGGCGGCGTATTGCCCGCCACGCGGCATGGGCGGCCCGTTGCATCAGCTCGAAGCCGGGCGTGCCGGCGGCAATCAGGCGCGCATCGAGGTCGCGGACCTGAGCGGCGCTGTACAGTGCGTCGGGAAATGGGGGTTTGCTGTGCAACATGCGTCTTTGGGCTCCGATGTCTGGCAGAATTATACGCACCTGCGCCCCGGTGTCCTCCTTGCATGTCCGCGATAACTGTAGATCCATCCACAGCCTCAACGCCCCTCTCGGCGGCCGGGCTGACCGACCTTGCCCAATCGATCAAGGCGTGGGGGCGCGAGCTTGGCTTTCAGCAAGTCGGGATCTCGGGGCTGGACCTGGCTGAGCATGAGCAGCACTTGGAGCGATGGATCGACGCCGGGTACCACGGCGAGATGGACTATATGGCAGCGCATGGCAGCAAACGTTCGCATCCGGACGAGCTGGTGCCAGGAACCCTGCGCGTGGTGTCGTTGCGCATGGACTATCTTCCCGGCGACACGCAGATGGCTCAGTTGCTGGGGCAGCCTGAGAAAGCCTACGTTTCCCGTTACGCGCTGGGCCGTGATTACCACAAGCTGATCCGCAAGCGCGTGCAGCAACTGGCGGAGCGTATTCAACAGGCGATCGGGCCATTCGGGTTTCGCGCGTTCGTCGACAGCGCACCGGTGCTGGAGAAGGCCATTGCCGAGCAGGCCGGGCTGGGCTGGATCGGCAAGAACACCCTGGTGCTCAATCGCAAGGCCGGCAGTTATTTCTTCCTCAGCGAACTGTTCGTCGACCTGCCGCTGCCGGTAGACGCGCCACACACCACCGAGCATTGCGGGCGCTGCACCGCCTGCCTGGACGTCTGCCCGACCAATGCGTTCGTCGGGCCCTACGTGTTGGATGCGCGCAAGTGCATTTCCTACCTGACCATCGAGCTAAAGACGTCGATCCCCGAAGACTTGCGCTCACTGATCGGCAATCGGGTGTTTGGCTGCGATGACTGCCAGATCGTCTGCCCGTGGAATCGCTTCGCCCGGCCAACCGATCAGACAGACTTCAAGCCGCGCCACGGCCTTGATAACGCCGAATTGACGACGCTTTTTTTGTGGGATGAAACGACCTTCCTGAGCAACACCGAAGGCTCACCGTTGCGGCGCGCCGGGTATGAGCGGTGGCTCAGAAATCTGGCCGTGGGGCTGGGTAACGCGCCGTCGACCATCCCCGTGATCGAAGCGTTGAAAGCGCGGCGGGAGCATCCGTCTGAGATGGTGCGCGAGCATGTGGAATGGGCGTTGCGGCAGCATGAAGCCAGGGCCCCAGGACGCTTGCTGTAATAACGCGCTGACTCAATGCCCATCCTTGTAAACAAACTTCGGCATTTCCCAGCGAAACCTGATCGCCAGCAGCCGCAGTAACAGCCCGCCAAACAGAGTAATCAGCGTGCCCTGCTCCACCGGCAAGCCGGCGTACTGACACAGTAAAAAGCACCACGCGGCGGCGAACGACACGCTGGCATACAGCTCGCGGCGGAAGATGAGTGGGATGTCGTTGCAGAAAATATCCCGCAGGATCCCGCCAAACACGCCCGTAATCACCCCGCTCACGGCGGCGACGGTCATGCTCAAGCCCATGTCCAGCGCGGTCATGCAGCCGATCAGTGTGAACGCCACCAACCCCAGCGCATCGAGCACCAGAAACAGCGAGCGCAGATGGCGCATCAGCGGTGCGATGAAAATCGTCACCAGCGCCGCGACGCTGGTGAGGATCAGATATTCCGGGTGCTTGACCCACGTCAGCGGGTAATGCCCCAGCAGCACGTCGCGAACCGAACCGCCACCCAATGCCGTGATGCACGCGATCAGCACCACACCGAACCAGTCCATGCCGCGACGGCCTGCGGACAGCGCGCCGGTCATGGCCTCGGCCGTAATAGCGATCAGGTAGAGCATCAACAACATGGCGGCAGTCCCTGCGAGAGAGGGGCGCAGTCTACCCACTCGACCCGGGCACCAAAAGAGAGTGTTTAGCTTTGCGTCCTCTTCCGGCGACCGCGCTTGGCCGCCGGCGCCCTGTCATCAGGACTTGATGAAGTGCTCGCGATAGAAACGCAGCTCGGCGATCGACTCACGGATATCGTCCAGCGCCAGGTGAGTGCTGCCCTTCTTGAACTTGAGATCAGGCGACCAACGTGCGGCCAGCTCCTTGAGCGTCGAGACGTCGAGGTTGCGGTAGTGAAAGTAGTTTTCCAGCGTCGGCATGCGCTTGTACAGGAAGCGACGATCCTGGCAGATGCTGTTGCCGCAGATGGGCGAACTGCGCTCGGGGACCCACTGCTTGATGAACTCAAGCGTCATGGCCTCGGCTTCGTCGTTGGAGATGTTGCTTTCGCGCACGCGCTGAGTCAGGCCGGAGCCACCGTGCTGACGGGTGTTCCACTCGTCCATGCCGTTCAGCAGCTCATCGCTCTGGTGCACCGCGATGACCGGGCCTTCGGCCAGGGTGTTGAGTTCGCTGTCGGTGATGATCGTTGCCATCTCGATGATGACGTCGTTATCAGGGTCCAGACCGGTCATTTCCAGGTCGATCCAGATCAGATTCTGTTTGTTCTGCATATGTCGGCTCCTCAGCGTTGGCGCGCAGTTTAGCCCACCCGGGCGTGCTAGACTCGCTCGCGCTTTATCAAATCAGCACCTTTATGCGTCTTCAAACGGAACACTGAACACCCATGGCCAAACGCCAACTCAATCGCCGCCAGAACTGGCGCATCGAAAAGATTCAGGGCGAACGCGCAGCGCGCGCCGCAAAACGTGAATCAACCGCTCTCGAAACGCTGGAAGGCGGCGATCTCGGTCCCGAGCAAACGGGTCTGGTCATCGCGCATTTCGGCGTGCAGGTAGAAGTCGAAGCGCAGGAAGGCGAGCTGCAGGGTCAGGTTTTCCGCTGCCACTTGCGCGCCAACCTGCCAGCACTGGTGACCGGCGACCGAGTCGTCTGGCGCGCGGGCAATCAGGGCATCGGCGTGATCGTTGCGCAACTGCCCCGCGATACAGAACTGAGCCGCCCGGACAGCCGGGGCCAGCTCAAGCCGGTCGCCGCCAACGTTGACCTGATCGTCATCGTTTTCGCACCGATGCCCGAACCCCATGCCAACCTGATCGATCGTTACCTGGTGGCTGCCGAGCACGCGGGGATTCGCCCGCTGTTGCTGTTGAACAAGTTTGACTTGATCGACGATCAGAACGCCCCGGCGCTCAATGCGCTGCTGGCCGTTTATCGCACGCTGGGTTACCCGGTGCTGGAAGTGTCGGCTCACCACGGCGACGGCATGCAGCAATTGCAGGACCAGCTGGATGGCCACATCAGTGTGTTCGTCGGCCAGTCCGGCGTCGGCAAATCCTCGCTGGTCAACAGCCTGCTGCCGGAAGTCGGCACCCGCGTCGGGCCGTTGTCGGAGTATTCGGGTCAAGGCACGCATACCACCACCACCGCGCGCCTGTTCCACTTCCCGCGCGGCGGCGACCTGATCGACTCACCGGGTATTCGTGAATTCGGCCTCGGTCACGTCAGCCGCGCCGACGTCGAAGCGGGCTTCATCGAGTTCAATGATCTGCTCGGCCGATGCCGCTTCCGTGACTGCAAGCATGACCGCGAACCCGGCTGTGCGTTGTTGCAGGGCCTTGCAGACGGACGCGTGCAGCAGCAGCGCATGAACAGCTATCGCTCGATTATCGCGAGCCTGCCGGAAAGCAGTTATTGATTCAGCGGTAGTGGCCAATCCGATTTAGGCCTTCCCGGCTGAAGCCGGTCCTACTGACTGCGGGCCCGTTAATTGAAACGCGCACACAAAAACGCCGCGATCATCGCGGCGTTTTTGTGTCTGCAACCCAGTATCAGTTCTTGGTGTCGTCGATCTTCAACTGGCCCTGATCGAAGATGTTCAGCTTCTGCCGAATCTCGTGGGGCTGGGCATAAGCCTGTGGGTCAACGGCAGGTGTGGAAGTGGACGCCCCTGGCTGATTGGCCGGCGCTGTAGCGCCAGGTACAGGCGATGGCGCAGGAGCTCCTGGTGCATCCGGGGTTTGCGGTGCTTCACCTGAATTCTGCGCGCCTTCGATCCGCTGCTGCGCTTTCTTGGTCATCACCACAATGTCGATGCGACGGTTGATCGGGTTTTGCGGGTGCTCCTTGTCATACAGTGCCGAAGACGCATAACCCACTACGCGCGCCACCTGCTGATCCGGATACCCTCCCGCGACGAGCGCCCGGCGTGCGGCATTCGCTCGACCGGAGGACAGCTCCCAGTTACCGAAGCCATTGTTACCAACAAAGGGCGTCGCGTCGGTGTGTCCGCTGATGCTGACTTTGTTCGGCACGGCTTTGATGGTGTCGGCCATGGCCAGCAAGATGTCTTCGAAATACGGTTTGAGCTTCGCGCTGCCGATGTCAAACATCGGGCGGTTTTCGGCGTCCATGATCTGGATGCGCAAACCGTCCTGAGTGATCTCGAACAGAATCTGGTCCTTGAACTTCGCCAGTTGCGGATTCTCGTTGATCTTGGTCTGCAACTCTTGCAGCAACATCTCCAGGCGGTCCTGCTCGACCTGCTCGGCGGCGGCATCCTGCTGGTCTGCATCAACGGGCACGCGATCCGGCGCAGGCGTGGATTGCACTTCCGGGTTGAGCGTCTGGTTAGGGGACATTTCCGGCGAACCGCCCAGGTCAATCACATAGGGCGAGCCGCTGTCGGAAAAACCGACCGGGTCCTTGAAGTAACCGGCGATGGCAAGCAGTTGCTCGGGGGTGGCCGACGACATCAGCCACAGCACCAGGAAGAACGCCATCATCGCCGTCGCGAAGTCGGCAAAGGCGATTTTCCAGGCGCCGCCGTGATGCCCCCCGCCGTAGCGCTTGACGCGCTTTATGATAATCGGCTGATTATTTTCCATGGATCAACGACCGCGGACAGCTTGTTCCAGCTCGCTGAAGCTGGGGCGATGGGCCGGATACAGAACCTTGCGACCGAACTCCACGGCCAGCGAAGGCGGCACGCCGGACGCCGATGCTACGAGCGAAGCCTTGATCGATTCATAGACGTTCATTTCTTCCTTGGCATCGTGGGCCAGGGAAGTAGCCAACGGACCGAAGAAACCGTACGCCGCAAGAATACCGAAGAAGGTCCCCACCAGCGCCGCGCCGACGTGCATGCCGATCGCGGCTTTGTCGCCGGAACCCAGGGAGGCCATGGTCACCACGATACCCAGTACCGCAGCAACGATACCGAAACCCGGCATGGCGTCGGCGACACCGGTCACTGCGTGGGAAGGATGCTCGAGCTCTTCTTTCATGCTCAGCAGTTCCATGTCGAACAAGCCTTCCAGCTCGTGGGGTGCCATGTTGCCGGAAGACATGATGCGCAGGTAATCGCAAATGAAAGCGATCATGCGGGTGTCTTTGAGCACGCCAGGGTATTTGGCGAAAATCGGGCTGTTCTCGGGCTCTTCAATGTCGCCTTCGATGGCCATCATGCCTTCGCGGCGACTCTTGTTGAGGATCTCGTAGACCAGGCCCAGCACTTCGAGGTAGTAGCCGTGGGTGAACCGGGTGCTGAACATCTTCAAGGACTTCTTGATGACCAGCATGGTCATATAGCCCGGGTTGGCTTGCAGGAATGCGCCCAGCGCCGCACCGCCGATGATCATGACCTCGAAAGGCTGGATCAACGCAGCGATCTGACCGTGGGACAGTACGTATCCGCCGAGAACGCTCGCGAAAACGACGATGATGCCGATAATTTTTGCCATAGGTAGAGAATACTTACTGAGTCGGGTTCATGGTCATTGTGCGAGAAGCGCTTGAAACTCTTGTCCTGCTTATCGGCATGAATGCGCCAGACTATAGTCAGATCACAGGAAAATGCTGACCGATGCGTGGCGCAGGACGTTGCGTCCATGAGGGCCAGCATGATGCCAGTACCCGACATTGATCAAACCCTCCCAGCCGTACGGGTGTTGTGAATGCAATCAGATAAAGCTACTTCGCTCCCTGTTCCGCGCACCCTCGATACCTGGATAAAGCAGCTCGACAGCATCGCCTTGCCGGTGCCCGCGGTGGCGTATCAGCGCGTGCAGGCGGCATTGACCGACAGCCGCCGCTCGCTGCGCGATATCGCCGATCTCATGCAGGACAGCCCGGCGCTGGTGCTCAACGTTTTGCGCGAAGCCAACCTGAACAGCCCCGCCACGGCTCAGCCTGCGGAGAGTCTTGAAGTCGCCATCAACCGCCTGGGTCTGGCGCGTACCGAGGCGCTGCTGGCGCGGTTGCCGAGTGTCGATGCACGGGATATCCCCATGGCGCTGCGCCAGATACAACTGATCAGTCAGCACGCCATGCAACAGGCTTACGGTTTGTTCGCCAATCAACTGGCCCGGCTGTGGCAGGACATCCATCTGGGCAGCCTGCTGTTTCTCTCGCCCCTCTGGCCGTTGGCGCTGGCCCACCCCAAACTGCTGGAAGAGTGGGAGTTGCGGGTTATCCACAAGGGCGAATCTGCCAAGACCGTGGAGCAGGCACTGTTTGGCGTGCGGCTGGTGCGTTTGTGTCAGGGGCTGGCGCAGCACTGGCGCCTGCCGATCTGGGTGACCCAGGGCTACGAACTGCTGACCTCCCAGCAACGCAATCTGGTGAAAGTGTTGCGCATCGCCCATAGCAACAACGACCCACTCAAGCAGCAACAGCAACTCGACGCCGATCTGCCGCTGCGGCGCTGGCTTAACCAGCCCGCCAATACAATTCTGCTGGCCAACGGCCTCGCGCTGTCGGCGCACCAGGCCTGGGACACGCCGCATAACCTGCGCTGGCAACTGCTGACCAGCCTGTATCTGCAACAGTCACTGGATCATCTCCAGCAGCAGGTTCACCAGAATGCGGCGGCCAGCGCTCGCCAGCATTCCGGCCTGGATATCTGGCACCCGGCGCAGGCTTTGCTTTGGCCGTGGAGTGCACGACGAGTACATAAAGGCTTGCTGCCTGCCCCGCCCCCCTCGCCCGACGCCTTGCAGCTGTGGCGCAAGCACTGCGCCGATCTGTTGAAAGAGCCCGGCATTTTCATCAACGCGATACACCTGACCACCTGCGCCCGGGATGCATTGGTGGCGGCAGGCATGCAACGAGTGGTGTTGCTGATGACCGATCGCAAGACCGACAGCCTGCGCGTGCATCAGATCGCAGGCGTGGACAAGTCGGCCGCTGCATTGCTGGTGCCCTACAAAGACAGCACCGTGCTGCAACGCCTGCTCGCTCAACCCACGCAATTGCGCCTGACACCGGCCAACAACGCTCAGTTCTCGGCGCTGCTGCCGCCGCAGCTGCGCAATCTGTTCAGCGGGGAAAACCTGCTGATTCGCTCACTGGCCAGCAATGGCCGTGTGGTGATGATGGTGGTGGCTGATCAGGGCGGGGGGCCGTTTTCCGAAGTGTCCGTCCAGGCGTTCGGAAAAACCGGTCAGTGCATCGAGAAGGCGCTGACCACCTTTAGCCATCGCAATGGCTGACGGCTGAGCTACAATTCGCAACCTTTTCGCGATCCGGAGACGCTAGATGTCTGCCTTTTCAAGCTTGCCGCTGGTCATCGAGCCCGCAGACCTGCAAGCACGCCTCAGCGCGCCAGAGCTGATTCTGGTCGACCTGACCAGCCCGGCCCGCTACGAGGCCGGCCACATTCCCGGCGCGCGATTCGTCGATCCGAAACGCACGCAACTGGGCCTGCCACCTGCGCCGGGACTGCTGCCCTCGCACACCCATCTTGAAGCGCTGTTCGGCGAGCTGGGCCACAACCCCGAGGCGGTGTACGTGGTCTACGACGACGAAGGCGGCGGTTGGGCCGGCCGCTTCATCTGGCTGCTCGACGTCATCGGACACAAAAAGTATCACTATATCGACGGTGGCCTGCCCGCCTGGCAGGCCGAAGGTCTGCCGCTGTCGTCAGAGGTGCCACAGGCAGTCGGCGGTCCGGTCTCGCTCACCTTGCACGACGAGCCCACGGCCACCCGCGAATACCTGCAAAGCCGCCTCGGCGCCGATGACCTGGCGATCTGGGACGCTCGCGCGCCAACTGAATATTCCGGCGAGAAAGTCGTCGCCGCCAAGGGAGGTCATATTCCCGGCGCCGTGAACTTTGAATGGACTGCCGGCATGGACCAGGCACGCCACCTGCGCATCCGCAAGGACATGCCGCAGATCCTCAAAGACCTGGGCATTACCCCGGAGAAAGAAATCATTACCCACTGCCAGACCCATCATCGTTCGGGCTTCACCTATCTGGTGGCCAAGGCGCTGGGTTACCCGAGGGTCAAGGGCTACGCAGGCTCATGGGGCGAGTGGGGCAACCATCCGGACACCCCGGTCGAGAAATAATCGGCGCCCGATGTGGCATAGATCCGTATTCCCTTTTTCAAACGTTTTAGGAATCTTGATGAAACAGCGTCTGTTTATCCTTTTCCAGTATCTGCTTCCCCATCATCTGCTGTCGCAACTGGCGGGCTGCGTGGCCGAATGCCGCGTGCGCTGGTTCAAAAATGCCTTCACCCAATGGTTTGCGCGACGCTACCAGGTCGACATGTCCCAGGCTCAGGTCGAGGACATCACCGGGTACCCGCACTTCAACGACTTCTTCACCCGCGCCCTCAAACCGGGCGCGCGTCCACTGGACCCAACGCCGGGCGCGATCCTTTCTCCCGCCGATGGCGCGGTCAGCCAACTGGGCCCAATTGAACACGGCCGCATCTTCCAGGCCAAAGGCCATAGCTACAGCGTACTGGAACTGCTCGGCGGCGATGCGCGCCTGTCCGCGCCGTTCATGGGTGGCGAATTCGCCACCGTTTACCTGTCGCCGAAGGACTATCACCGTGTTCACATGCCGCTCGCCGGCACCCTGCGCGAGATGGTCTATGTGCCCGGCCGGCTGTTCTCGGTAAACCAGACCACGGCGGAAAACGTACCAGAGCTGTTCGCCCGTAACGAACGCGTCGTGTGCCTGTTCGACACCGAACGCGGACCGATGGCCGTCGTGCTGGTCGGTGCCATGATCGTTGCCTCGATCGAAACCGTCTGGGCCGGTCTGGTCACGCCGCCGAAACGCGAGCTCAAGACTTTCCGTTACGACGAAGCCGCGCGCGCACCCATTCATCTGGAAAAAGGCGCCGAGCTGGGTCGCTTTAAACTGGGTTCTACGGCCATCGTGCTGTTCGGGCCCAATCAGGTGAAGTGGTCCGAGCTGCTGGCGGCCGGTTCTGCCGTTCAGATGGGTCAGGGCATCGCGCTGCCATTGCAGGCCTGATTCTTGCCTTAACTCTTACCCGAGAGGCGTGATGCTGTTTTTCTGGCGCGAACTGCTTTAAGCCGTCGCGCCACATCACGCTTCATCAGGGATTGCCGGGGCTGGGCGCAGGACAATGTGCCCAGGCTGCGACCGTTGCAGGATGCTGCTAAAGTCCAGTTGTCAGCGCTGTAGGAAACTTCGCTTTCAGTGGACGTAAACGTGCTCTTTTCTCTCGGCGAGGGTGCTTGCCCCCGGAGTTGGACGCCGCCGTTCAGTCCTGTCGTTGTTGGAGTTTGCCCGTCACATGAGTAATTTAAGTCTCCCACTGTTGTTGCGCGCACCTGTGCCGACGCAGTCGAGCCTGTCGTTCTGTGACGCGACGCCCAAAGACTTGAAGCGCTGGATCGCTACGCTGCCCAAGGCCAATCTCGGTGAAATGGCCCGCCAGCTCTATCAAGGGCTCGGCGAGCTGAACCAGTTGCTCACCCCCAGCGACAACCGCATGCAGCTCCTTGAACTGCTTCGCCCGGAAGTTTTTTTCGTGTGCAAGCATCTGGAGCGTCACTTCCTGAACCAGTCCGTGGTTCTCGAAGAGCGTCCGCGCAAGGTCGCCAATCTGTGCCAGGCCCTGCAAAACCACCTCGCCATCGGCTACAAACAGATCATCGCGCGGGTGGCCGTCAAGCTCAGCAAAGACCGCATCGGCCTGCTGACCACCGCCCTTCAGCGCGCGCTCAGCTGCCTGAACGGCCCGCTGATCCGCGCCAATCAGCTTTACTGCCCGGTGCAGGACGGCCTGTGGCTTGAGCTGCACCAGATCTATCAGATCGCCCGCCAGCATCAGTTGCACAACGTGCCCGTCGCCGACAGCCTCGCCCACAACACCCAGGCGATGAGCGTTGAACAGACTTACGTCGTCGCGCTGCTGATGGGCTGCTCGCGCTGTAATCAGATGCGCCAGCACAACATCGGCAAGCTGGCAGAGGCGCTGGATGCGTGGAGCGCGATGGTCACGCTGCAGCAGCCGCTGGACAGCCACAGCCTGTACGCGGTGTCGCCGGGTACGGACACGGCACCGCGCTACGCCGCGCTGTACGACGACGATCAGCGGCCGAACCTGCTCGGCATCGACCCCCGTCCTCTATCGGCTGCACTGGAGCGTTACACCGAAACGCCTGTTGAAGAACGCTCGAAATCCGCGCTGAAAGTGCCACCGGGGTTGTCCATCGACGTCCTGCAGCACCTTGCCGCTGCTTGGGGTGATGTCTCAGAACGTGCGTTTCAACGCACCCCGGGGCAAGGCACCCTCACCGTCTGCGTGGGCATGAGCGCTCTGCATTATTACGTCGGCGGCCAGCAGTCTTTCAGCGACCTCCTGCAAATGTCGACCCTGTCCAAAGTCGCCGAATACACGCTGCAGCCCTTGAAGCCGGTCAAGCATGATCCGTGGGCGCAGACGGCGGACGCGCAACGCAATGGCACGTCCGACAGCATGTTGCCGTTCGAGGAAATCGAATACAAACGTGATGACGCTGAAGGCAATGCGGCGTCCGACGGGCAAAAGAGTTTTCCAACGTACACGCTGCACATCGTCAATCACAGTCCGGGCGGCTACTGCCTGGCATGGCCGAAGGAAGTCCCGGACCAGTTGCAGGCCGGTGAGATGATCGGCATTCAGGACCATGGGCACGGCTGGAGCATCGCGGTGGTCCGCTGGGTGCGGCAGGTCCGTGGCGGTGGCATGCAGATGGGTGTCGAACTCATAGCCCCTTTCGCTCAGGCATGTGGCATGCAACTGACCCGTGCCGAGCAGAGCAGTCAGTTTTTGCGCGCGTTGCTGTTGCCGGAAGTTCGCGCCATCGACGTGCCCGCGACGGTCATCGCTCCGCGCCTGCCGTTCGAGGACGGCTCCAAGGTGCTGATCAATACCAGTGGCGAGCAGCGACGCGCGAGCCTGAGCAATCGTCGGGCGACGACGGGCAGCTACAACCAGTTTGAGTATCAGATTCTTGAAGGACCGAAGAAGGTTGCGACGCCAGACGCCGGCGGCCCGGAGCAGGAATTCGATTCGCTGTGGACGGTGCTCTGAGCCATTGAGGCATCCGTTGCAGATGCCTCAACCTCCACGCTTGTTAAGCGCTGCGCCCTTCCCGGTCGCGGAACCCCAGCAAATACAGCACGCCGTCCAGGCCCAGCGTCGAGATAGCCTGCTTCGCTGACTGCTTGACCAGCGGCTTGGCGCGGAACGCCACACCCAGGCCGGCGATGGCGAGCATCGGCAGGTCATTGGCGCCATCGCCCACTGCGATGGTCTGCTCCAGACTCAACCCTTCTTTGCCGGCGAGTTCGCGCAGCAGATCGGCCTTGCGCTGGGCATCGACGATCGGCTCGATCGCGTTACCCGTGCACTTGCCGTCCACCACTTCCAGCTCATTGGCGAAGATGTAGTCGATGCCCAGTTTGGCCTGTAACTGGCGAGCGAAGTAGGTAAAACCACCTGACAGGATCGCAGTCTTGTAACCCAGCCGCTTGAGTTCGGCGAACAGCGTTTCTGCGCCTTCGGTCAAACGCAACGAGGCGCCGATCTCGTCCAGCACCTTCACATCCAGGCCTTTGAGCAGCGCCAGTCGCTCTTTGAAACTGGCGCGGAAGTCCAGCTCGCCACGCATGGCGCGCTCGGTGATCTCCGACACGCGCTCGCCGACGCCGTGGGCCTTGGCCAGTTCGTCGATGACCTCGGCCTCGATCAGGGTCGAATCCATGTCGAACACTGCCAGACGCCGGTTGCGGCGGAACAGTGAATCCTGCTGGAACGCGATATCAACGTTCAGCTCTTGGGCAACGTGAAGGAATTCGGCCTGCATCTGCTGGGGATCGACTGGCTCGCCGCGCACGGAAAACTCGATGCAACCCTTGCTCTTCTCGGTGGGCATGTCCAGCGGCATCCGCCCGGAAAGGCGGTCGATGCGGTCGATGTTCAAGCCATACTTGGCGGTGATCGCGCTGACCGTCTGCAGTTGCTCGGCGGTGACCTTGCGGGTCAGCAGCGTCACGATGTGCCGCGCCTTGCCCTGACCGTCGACCCAGTGCTGATAATCAGCTTCGGACACGTGGGTGAAACGGACCTGCTGACCCAGTTCGTCGACTGTCGCCTGCACGTTCTGGCGCACTGCTGCGCCTGCCTCGGTGTCGGGGATTTCGACCAGGAGGCCGAACGACAGCGCGTCGTGAATCACCGCCTGACCGATGTCGAGAATGTTCACGCCGCCTTGGGCCAGCACACCGGTGATGGCCGCAGTGAGACCCGGACGGTCTTCACCGGTGATGTTTATCAGGACGATTTCGCGCAAGGCGCACCCCCGCAGTGGAAAAAAACCGCATTCTACGCACTTTCAGTGACCGCCGGGCACAGCCAGCGCTTTGCCGCCACAGGGTCGCTCGCTATACTGCGCCCCAACTTCACCAAGAGAGCCGTGCTCAGTGAACCGGCCCACGCCAGTAAAAACCGATAATTTCTTCTTGCTGATCTTCCGGGCATTGCGTCACCGACGTGTACCGATTGCTTTGCGCATCGCCAGCCATAACGTGATCCTCGTCGCGCTGGCTCTGGTGATCTACGCCTGCGTCATGGGTTTGCAATTCAAGCAAGCCATGCACGAACAGGCCGACGCATTGGGGCAAGCCCTGACCACGCAGACCGCCACGTCCGCCACTGAACTGCTGGTGTCCAACGACATCCTCAGCCTCAACGTGCTGCTGGGCAATCTGGTGAAAAACCCGCTGGTGGCCCACGCGGCTATTTATAGCCCCGACAACCGCATTCTTGCCGAAGCCGGTCAGCGTCCGAAAAACGGCTTGCTGGGCGAGGCGGAAGGTCTCTACGAGATCAAGATCACCTTCCAGGACGTGGTCGCCGGCACGCTGCGCATCAGCCTGGACATGGCTCAGTTTCAACAGCCGCTGACCATCAGCCTCCAGAGCATGGCGATTCTGGCCGGGATCCTGCTGGCACTGGCGCTGGCCTTGAGCTTGCGCCTGGGGCGCCATATCTCCACGCCGATGCTGCAACTGCGCATGTGGCTGCGCTACATCGATCCGTACACGCCGGCCACTGATCGTCAGGACGAGATCGGCGATCTGGCGCGCCAGCTGAAGACTTCCTACGCGCCGCCAGAACCGGAACCGGCTCCCATTCCCGAGCCTGCACAGGTCGAGGAAGAAGACGACGCCTCCCCCGAGTTTGACAGCAGCGACCTGAACGACCCTGACTTCGACGACGCGCCAAAGCCACGCGCGACGGTGATCCCGGCTCGACGTATCGTCGCCGAGGAAGATGAAGACGACGAGGAGGATCCGTTCGCGGACCTTCGCGATCACTCTCCCGCCGCGCCAAAACCTGCGCCGCGTCCGATCCTTCCGGTCGTTCCATCGCAGCCGCAGTACAGCGCCGTGCTGGCCGTGCAGCTGGGTTCGCAGGAGCAACTTCGCCGCCTGCCGCGCACGCGTCTGACCGAGCTGCTCGAGCGCTACCGTGACTGCATCGATCAGGCCGCCTCGCTCTACGACAGCGAGCTGCACACCCTGAACGACGGCAGTTCGCTGATGGTGTTCAGCACCCAGGACAGCGGCGATGACTACCTGACCAACGCCATCTGCTGTGGCGAGTTGCTCCGTGCATTGAGCCATGCGTTGCAGATCGAAGTCGCCGACAGCGGCATCACCCTGCAATTGCAGCTGGGCCTGACACTGGGCGAAGGCTTGCACGGCATGAACCAGATCGATCTGCTGCTGACCGAAACCGCCCAAGATGCCCTGGCCCTGTCGCAACACAGCCGCAACCTGCTGCTGGTGGAGCGCAAGATCAGCGAAGACCCGACCATCCGCCAGCGCGCGCGCATTCGCCCGATTGCGAGCCCTGAAGGTGCCAGCTGCGTGGAGCGTCTGATGGAGCCGTATCCGTCAATGCTGGAGCGCCAACTGGCGCGCATGCACGAGGCGCGCAAGGTCTAAGCGTCAGCCACAAAAAAAGCCCGCATCGCTGCGGGCTTTTTTGTGGGCGCTGAGTCTAGAAGCGGAACACTTCCAGATCGGTGCGAATCGGTGATGCCATCGGGATCTTTGGCTTGTCCTGATCAGTCCGGGTTTTTGCCGGCGTTGCGGCCTTCTTCGGCACGTCTGCCACATACGGCTGGCTGGCGATAGGCTTGACCGCGACGCTCAGCTTGTCCGCCAGGCGTTGCAGCAGAATCCCTTGAGCCTTCACCTGCGCAGCTGAAGAGCCTGCATGTGGCTCTTCCAAGTGAACCAGCTTGCTGTCGCGCACATTGCCGCGACGGTCGAGCAAGCGCCACTGGGCATCCAGTACCGCCGGCTGCTTCTCGCCTGAATCCAGGCGGGTGATGGACAACACCACCTGGACATCCGGCGTGAAGTTGGCAGCGGCCGGCGCCATCACCACGCGTTGGCTGTCGAGCTTCCAGGCGAGCTGGCGCAGCAGCAGTTGATCGATATCGGCAGAAAGACTGCCCGCCCAGCGACCGTCGGTGGACGCCTTGAGGCTGCCGTCCGGTTGCCGCTGTAATAATGTTTCACGTTGCAGATAGTCAGCAATCGCCACAGGGCCCAGTAAAACGGCGACCCCGCCGGTATGTTTCGGTTGCCCAGGATCGCCGCTGTCCAACTGATAGAGCGACGTGGGCTGATGAACGCTGCAACCGGCCAAACCCAGAACGCCGGTCAACAACAGCACACAGGGAACACGTAGAAAATTCATCATCCCTTCCAAGTGAACGCCGTGTAACGCGTCCACGCTGTTAAATACTTTGAAAACATGAAGGCATTCCGCCATGGCGGCGCCAGAGGACGTCATATCATCCGTGAATATGCGCGTTGACTCCAGCGATTCTGCGTCGCTCTCGTGACGAAACGAAGAGCGACCGCCGAACCAACCGCTTTAGCCCGCGGTTTCCACCAACAGCGCATCGACGCGCTGGAAACCACGGGGCAGTTTGTTGCCCCGTCGTCCACGTTCGCCCTTGTAGTGCTCCAGATCGTCAGGCTTGAGCGACAGATTGCGCTTGCCCGCCTGCAGCACCAGCGTGGCGCCGTCGGGAACTACGGCCAGATCAGTCACGTACTCTTCCCGGCTGGCAACGCGCTCGCCCGGAATGCCAATGATCTTGTTGCCTTTGCCCTTGCCCAGCTGCGGCAGATCGCTGATTTTGAACACCAGCAAGCGGCCTTCGGTGGTCACGGCGGCGAGCCAGTTCTGCTCGCGATCGGGCACTGGACGCGGCAGGATCACCTTCGCCCCGGCCGGCAAACTCAGCAACGCCTTGCCGGCCTTGTTCTTGGCCTGCAGGTCTTCGCCCTTGACCACGAAACCGTAGCCGGCGTCGGACGCCACCACATACAGCGAATCGTCTTCCGGCATCAGCACACATTCGAAAGTCGCACCGGGCGGCGGCGTCAAACGACCGGTCAGCGGTTCGCCTTGGCCACGGGCCGATGGCAAGGTGTGCGACGGCACCGAATAACTGCGACCGGTGGAGTCGATAAACACCGCAAACTGGTTGGAACGACCCGGGGCCAGGGCCTTGAAGCCATCCCCGGCCTTGTAAGAGAGCCCGGTGGCGTCGATTTCATGACCTTTGGCGGAGCGAACCCAGCCTTTTTCCGACAGCACGACCGTCACTTTCTCGTTCGGCAGCAGATCGTGTTCGGTCAGGGCTTTGGCTTCGGTACGCTCGACGATAGGCGAGCGACGGTCGTCGCCATAGGTTTCGGCATCCTTGATCAGCTCGGTGCGTACCAGTTTCTTCAGCTTGGCCTCGCTGCCCAACAGGGCTTGCAGCTTGGCTTGTTCCTTGAGCAATTCATCCTGCTCGGCGCGCAACTTCATTTCTTCCAGTCGCGCCAACTGACGCAAACGGGTGTCGAGAATGTAATCAGCCTGGATTTCGCTCAGGGCGAAACGCGCGATCAGCGCGGCTTTCGGGTGCTCCTCTGTGCGGATGATGTGAATCACTTCATCCAGGTTGAGGTAAGCGATCAACAAACCATCCAACAGGTGCAAGCGACGCTCAACCTTGTCGAGGCGGAATTGCAGGCGGCGACGCACGGTCTGTACCCGGAACTCCAACCATTCGACCAGCAGGGCGCGCAGGTTTTTCAGCTGCGGCTTGCCGTCCAGGCCAATGATGTTGATGTTGACCCTGTAGCTCGACTCCAGGTCGGTGCTGGCGAACAGGTGCTGCATCAGCGCATCGTGGTCGAAATGCTTGCGGGCGCCCGGGATGATCACGATCCGGCACGGGTTTTCGTGGTCGGACTCGTCACGCAGGTCAGCGATCTGCGGGGCCTTTGACGGCTTGGCCTGCATCATCGCCGCGATCTGCTCCAGCACCTTGGCACCGGACACCTGATGCGGCAGCGCGGTGACAATGATGTCGCCGTCTTCGATGTGGTACACGGCGCGCATACGCACCGAGCCCTTGCCGGTTTCGTACATTTTCAGCAGGTCGGCGCGGGGCGTGATGATTTCCGCTTCGGTCGGGTAGTCCGGGCCCTGGATGTGCTCACAGAGCTGTTCGACCGTTGCCTTGGGCTCATCGAGCAAACGCACACAGGCTGTCGCGACTTCACGCAGGTTGTGCGGCGGTACGTCGGTGGCCATGCCCACGGCGATGCCGGTGGTGCCATTGAGCAGAATGTTCGGCAGGCGCGCGGGCAAAACAGCGGGTTCGTCCAGCGTGCCGTCAAAGTTCGGCACCCAGTCCGCGGTGCCCTGCCCCAGTTCGGAAAGCAGCACTTCGGAGTAACGCGACAGACGCGCTTCGGTGTAGCGCATGGCCGCGAATGACTTGGGATCGTCCGGCGCACCCCAGTTGCCCTGGCCGTCGACCAGCGTGTAGCGATAGCTGAAGGGCTGCGCCATCAGCACCATGGCTTCGTAGCAGGCCGAGTCGCCGTGGGGGTGGAACTTGCCGAGCACGTCACCGACGGTGCGTGCCGACTTCTTGTGCTTGGCGTCAGCATCCAGGCCCAGCTCGCTCATCGCGTAGACGATGCGTCGCTGCACGGGCTTCAGGCCATCACCGATATGCGGCAACGCCCGGTCCATGATCACGTACATGGAATAGTTGAGATAGGCCTGTTCGGTGAAGTCAGCCAGCGATCGGCGTTCTACGCCATCCAGGCTGAGGTCAAGGGAGTCGCTCATGCGGGCCTCATCATTTTGTCGTCTGGCGCAGCAACAATGTGCCGCCGCGCTGTGTGAATTCGAGTTGTTTCACGGCGCTCATGCCCAGCAGCACCTGTTCACCGTCCAGACCGGGCACCACCAGGGCGCGCACGTTGTTCAGGACGATGTCGCCAATCTGCAACCGTTGCAGGGTGGTCCGGAATGCATCGGTGCGTCCGTTGGCCGTGCTCACCTGAACGCGCTCGCCGCGCTCAAGGCGCAGCGTCTGCGCGACGCTCTCCGGCACGGCGACATTGGTCGCGCCGGTGTCGAGCATGAACTGCACGGGGCGGGTATTGATTTGCCCGGTCATGACGAAATGCCCGTCACGATTGCTCGCCAGTGTCACCTCGACATAGCCGTCCCCATGTTCGGAGGCGACGATGGTATTCGGATTTTCCTGCCGCTGCTCCCACTCGCCAAAAAACCGCGTTGCCAGAAACAGCGCCGCCGCCCAGGCGATGATCATCATCAGCCGCCCGGCGCGTTTGCCGGGAAGTGCCTGGGTCAAGGCTTGCCGCTCCAGCCACCCTCGGGCGCGGCAAAGCGCCAGACGACGGGACGTTTTTCGCCATCGGCGCGAGCACCGAAGTTGTTGTCCGTACCGACCCACGCGCCTTTCTCGTCAACGATCAGCGCTTCGGTCAGGCCGTATTTCTGGTCGTACAGCCGGTTGGGCTGCAGCGCCTCTTTGGCGAACGACCAGCAGGTTTCCAGCTGACCTGTCGCCACCGTCCGGCGGCAGATGCGGTAAGCCGCGCGCTCCAGGGTGTACAGCTTGCCCTTGTACAGCGAGATGTCGGAATAGTCCTTGGAGACCGCCTTCCCACCCAGCTCGGGCGGCAAAATGTCATTGCCCGAGTCGACTCTCAGGATGCAACTGGCATCACAGGCCCAGCCGTCCTTGCCAAGCCTGGCGGTCAGCAGGCCACGCTTGTCACGTTCGGCGGCGAGCCATAGTTGATCGCCTGCCGGGTTGACCGCGATGCCTTCGAAGATGGCGTTGAAATGCTGCAGCATCCCGGCCGACTGCGCTTCCTCGACGACCTTTTTGGGCAGATCCAGCCAGACCGGCGCGCCTTCGACTGGCACCTTCAGCACGGCGGCATAGGCTTCGCTGACGAGGTAACGGTTGCCCGCCGCGTCGCAACTCACACCTTCAAAGTCCAGATCACCGCCACGAATCAGCGCCGAGGCTTTGGCCATGCTGCGCAGGGTAGCGGACAAGCCGCTGTCCGGGATCGGCGGGATTTCCAGTGTCTGTGCCTTGGCTTTCCAGACCGTTGCCGAGGTGTCGAGGCTATAAAGCAGGGTGTCGTCGCGGTCCGAAACGGTCCACAGCACGCCGTTGCAGGACGCAAGGCCGGACAGGTTGCCGCCGATCATGTCATCCACCGGATGCTCCGACAGCAGCTTGAGCTCGGGCAATGGCGCAGCGAAAACAGGCGTGACGACCAACAACAGCGCTGCAAACCAGCCCCGCATCAGACCAGCACCTCGGCCAGATTGCCTTTGGATTCGAGCCAGCTCTTGCGGTCGCCCGCGCGTTTCTTGGCCAGCAGCATGTCCATCATTTCCGACGTGGCTGTGAAGTCATCCAGGGTCAACTGCACCAGTCGACGGGTGTTCGGGTCCATGGTGGTTTCGCGCAACTGCGGCGGGTTCATCTCACCCAGGCCTTTGAATCGGGTGACCTGCGGCTTGCCGCGCTTCTTCTCGGCCACGAGTCGGTCGAGAATGCCGTCGCGTTCGGCTTCGTCCAGTGCGTAATAAATGTCTTTGCCCAGGTCGATGCGGTACAGCGGCGGCATGGCAACGTAGACATGACCGGCATCCACCAGCGGGCGGAAATGCTGAACGAACAAGGCACACAGCAGCGTCGCGATGTGCAAGCCGTCGGAGTCGGCGTCGGCCAGGATGCAGATTTTGCCGTACCGCAGCTGGCTGATGTCTGCGGCCCCCGGGTCGACCCCGATCGCCACGGCGATGTTGTGCACTTCCTGGCTGGCAAGCACTTCGCCGCCGTCGACTTCCCAAGTGTTCAGGATTTTCCCGCGCAACGGCAAGATGGCCTGAAATTCCTTGTCCCGCGCCTGTTTGGCGGAGCCGCCAGCGGAGTCACCCTCGACCAGGAACAGCTCGGAGCGCATCGGATCCTGACCCGCGCAATCCGCCAGCTTGCCCGGCAGTGCCGGGCCTGACGTGATGCGTTTGCGCTCGACCTTCTTGCTCGCCTTGAGACGACGACCGGCGTTGCTGATTGCCAGTTCAGCCAGTTGCATGCCCATTTCAGGGTGTGCGTTGAGCCACAGGCTGAAGGCATCCTTCACCACACCGGAGACGAACGCTGCCGCCTCGCGGGACGACAGCCGCTCTTTGGTCTGGCCGGAGAATTGTGGCTCCTGCATCTTCATCGACAGCACGAAAGCGATGCGTTCCCAGACGTCTTCGGGCGCCAGCTTCACGCCGCGCGGTAGCAGATTACGGAACTCACAGAAGTCACGCATCGCGTCCAGCAGGCCCTGACGCAGCCCATTGACGTGGGTGCCGCCCTGGGCGGTGGGGATCAGGTTGACGTAGCTTTCCTGAACGCTGTCGCCGCCCTCGGGCAACCACAGGAGCGCCCAGTCGACGGCCTCTTTGTTGCCCGCGAACACGCCGCAGAACGGCTCGTCCGGCAGACGCAGGAAATCGACAACCGAATCCTGCAGGTACGAGCGCAGGCCGTCCTCGTAATGCCACTCGACCTTCTCGCCGGTGCCTTTGTCTTCGAAACTGACCAGCAGGCCTGGGCACAGAACGGCCTTGGCCTTGAGCACGTGCTTGAGGCGGCTGACCGAGAATTTCGGGGTGTCGAAGTATTTGGGGTCCGGCGCGAAGTACACGCTGGTGCCGGTGTTGCGCTTGCCGACGGTGCCAACCACGGCCAGTTCGCTGGCCTTGTAGCCGTCAGCGAAGGACATTTCATATTCGTTGCCATCGCGCTTGACCCGCACCCGAACCTGGGTAGAAAGCGCGTTGACCACGGAAATCCCGACGCCGTGCAGACCGCCTGAGAACTGGTAGTTCTTGTTGGAGAACTTGCCGCCGGCGTGGAGCTTGGTGAGGATCAGCTCAACGCCCGACACGCCCTCTTCCGGGTGGATGTCCACGGGCATGCCGCGACCATCGTCGGAGACTTCCAGCGAGTTGTCGGCATGCAGAATGACCTGCACGGATCGGGCGTGGCCTGCCAGCGCCTCGTCGACGCTGTTGTCGATGACTTCCTGCGCCAAGTGGTTGGGGCGTGAGGTGTCGGTGTACATGCCCGGCCGTTTGCGGACCGGGTCGAGGCCCGAGAGGACTTCGATGGCGTCTGCGTTATAAGAGCTAGCGCTGGGATTGGCCATGGGGTCTCGTCATCAAGTCGTTCATGAAATTTCGGAGTAGCACTGGTTTTACAAGACTGTTCTACATATTTGTTGCAGCAATGGCTCGGGTCAGAGCCCGCTCAGATCAACGCCCTGGAGCAAGGCGGGGGCGAACCCGGCAAAGCTCAACAGCGCTGGTATTTTTGCAGCGAAGCCCTGAAAGCCGTGATCGCCGCCTGCTTCGATGCGCAATGCACAGGCCCGATAGAAGCTATGGGCGCGGCGGTAATCCAGCGTTTCGTCGCCCGTTTGCAGCCACACCTGAATACGCTGCGGATCCTGTGGAGCAGGCACTTCCAGCTCGGCCAGCGCCGTCACGTGGTCATGCGTCAGCTCCCAGCTCTCGCCGGTATAAAGGTTTTGTTGGGTGCCGAGAAAACCATCGAAGAGCTGATGCGGATTGACCGCCGGGTTGATCAGCACAGCCTTGAGGCCGTAGCGCTCAGCCAGGTGAGTCGCATAGTAGCCGCCGAGCGAGCTGCCGACCAGCAGCGGCCGGCCGAGCTCCTCGATCGCGGCCTCCAGCTGAACCAGCGCCTGCCGCGGATGATGATGCAGCTCGGGCACGCGCACGTATTCGCTCAAACCCAAACGCGCCATCAGCGTCGTCAGCTGTGTGGCTTTCTGCGACTTGGCCGAGCTGTTCAAGCCGTGAATATAAAGAAGCGTCGATTGATCCTGGTCCACGCAGTTGCCTCCCAAACGGCAATCGATACATCCCGGATGGGCTGGCCTGTCGGCGCTCATCAGGGCAAAGCCACGCAGTTTACAGGGTCAACTGCGTAAAGACTCGCCTGTTGATGAATCGCTGCACATCAAGGAAATGTCTTTCAATAGCCCGCGCCGTTGATGTCGACGTCGAACAGATCGGGGGCGATGCGTGAAACACCGGTTTCGAGCCGGCCGTCATCGTGAAGACGCAGCCAGCGATAGCCGGGCGCAAGGTCGTCGAGCCCGAAATCCACGCTGTTCGGCGCGAACTGGATGCAGGTTGAAGGCGAAGCCATTAGCCGCACGCCGTCGCGAAGCTGATCGAACTCCTGATGCACATGACCCCAGAGCACCGCACGCACCTGAGGAAACCGATCCAGCACCGAAAAAAGCGCCTCGGGATTGCGCAAACCGATGGGCTCCATCCATGCCGCCCCGATGGGTACCGGATGATGATGCAGGCACACCAGATGATGCCGCTCCGGCGCTTCGCTCAAGGCCTGAGCGAGCAATTGAAGCTGACCGTCTTGCAGATAGCCGGGGACAGACCCTGAAACAGCAGAATCAAGCAAAGTGATCCGCCAGTGACCGACATCGACGACAGGTTCGAGAAAGTCGCTGTTCTGCGCAGCAATCGCCATCTCCCTCAGCTCGTCGTGATTCCCCGGAATCCAGCGCGCGGGCGCATTCAGGCGATCACTCGCGTCGCGAAACGCTTGATACGACTCGACCGTGCCGTCCTGAGACAAGTCACCGGTAGCCAGCACCAGATCGATCGCCGGCTGCTCGCTCAGCACAAGCTCGACCACCGCATCCAGACTGGCCCGCGTGGGCATGCCCAGCAGCGCGCCGTCCGCTTCGGCGAACAGATGACTGTCGGTCAGTTGAACGACCAACACGGATGAGGAATGAGAGGATGCGCTCGACAATGGCCATCTCCTTGAGCGGATGTGGCCGGATTATGGTGTGAGATCGGTGCGGCGGCAAACCTGGAAATGAGGTGTGGATGCCACTTACAGCATTCGGTCGGCATGCGTCAGCGCCTGCGTTGCAGTTTGAGCAATTTGCCAAGACCAAAGCCCCCTGCAAACAGCCCAATGCCCGCGCTCAGGAATAACCATGGGAGCGCCTGTTCATAGGTGATTTCAAGGAATGCGATCATGAGCGACAAAGGGAGGCAGAAGCCAAGAATTGCACCGGCACAACTCCCTGCCAACCGAACACTCCAAACGATCAACTTCGACACTTTCAGCGCCACCTAACCGGACAGTTGCTCAGAATTGACTCATCGGCTCCACCTGCCAAAAACAGTTCTTCAACAAAACTGACACAGTTGTTTGGGATACCAAACCAGTACCACGGATCGACACTCAGCTCATTCAATTTCCGTTGAGCTCCATCTGGATTGGGTAGAAAGACTCGGCGTCTGAACAATTCGGTTTTGCCCGATTCATCCAGGTAGCGCCTATAACCCTGCTCGGGCATGAAGTAGGGTCTAGACGCCAACCCTGCAATATGGAAATAGTAAAAGCCGACCTTGATCAAGGCGTGGCCGCAGACATTTGGCCCATCCCCGCTCACCACAACCAGGGACGTGTTATCCCAGTTGAAGGGGATCTCCCCACACACCTCGAGATGGACTCCTATGTAGCTCATGTTTTCTTCCTGAAAGTTAAGTCGGCAGAACCTAACCTCAGGAAAACATTGTGAAAAGCGCAAAGCCTTGCAAAAGATAATTTTCAGAAAGGCCCTTCAGACATTGCCTACAGAACATAAGCGGCGAAGGGGGTCAGATCAGCGCACCGCCTCAAACTCATGCCCGCAGGCCAGGCAATGGCTCAGCCATTCACCCAGAAACACGTTGAGCTGGGCCTTTTCGTCGGGCTGGTGCATGTCGGCGTTGGGATAGGGATAGATGCCCTGAAAGCGGCGTGCATGTTCGGCGCCGATGACTTCGGCCATGCGGGCGTCGTGGTAGACCTGCACTTCGAGCACGGGCACCGGCAGCCACGGCAGGCTGTGTTCCTGGCGCACTTGCAGCGTGGTGGTGTACGGGCAATCGAGGATGACCTCGACCGCCAGCACGCCCAGCATCTGGTCGCCCTGGGTCACGGCGACCCGGCGAGAGCGTTGTTGATTGCGCATATCGGGCAGCAAACGCATCAAGCGCGCGTAGTTCGCCTCGCAGGCAGCTTGCAGCCCGGCGAGGTCGACACGGTAGCGCTCGCGCAGAAGATTCACGACCATAGCCCCCTTACTTCGGCGCGATTGAGCGCCAGCCATTGCATTGCAATAATAGTTGCGGCGTTAACGATGCGCCCGTCTTTGACGGCTTGCATCGCGTCGTCGAATGACCAGACCGAAACCCGGATGTCCTCGGCTTCTTCTACCAGCCCGTGCAGCCCACCTGCCCCCTCGCTGTCGCATTTGCCCAGGTACAAGTGCACGAACTCGTTGCTGCCGCCCGGCGATGGAAAGTATTTGGTGATCGGCCAAAGGGCGTTGAACGTTAGCCCAGCTTCCTCTTGTCCCTCGCGGTGAGCAACCTCCTCGGGCTCCTCTTTTTTATCGATCAGGCCGGCGACCATTTCGATAAGCCAGGGGTTTTCATGCTTGCCGATGACGCCGACGCGGAACTGCTCGATGAGCACGACTTCATCGCGTTTGGCGTCGTAGGGCAGCACGCAGACCGCATCGTGGCGAACGAACAGTTCGCGCTTGATTTCCGGGCCCATGCCGCCCGCGAACAATTCGTGGCGCAACTGAAGACGGTCGAGCTGGTAAAACCCTTTGAAGCAGGTCTCACGGTGTTTAATTTCGTAATTCGTCGGCGTCGATCTGTTGCTATCCGTCATAGATTTCTCACTGCTTGAGCACTGTGTCCGGGCCCATCCTAACGCGCTGTGGTGCGGGATGCAGCCCTTTGAGTTCGCAAAACCGGTCACCGGGGTAGACGACCGCCGGGGAAAGCACTCTAATCCGCCCGATGGCGAACTGATTGCGCCACCTACAGTCGAAGGACGTTGCCGTTACCTCCCACGTGACGCCCCCTTATGCCGATGCCAAGGATCAACATGTCTTTTCTGAAGATCATTTCACTGGCCTGCGTGGCCCTGATTTTGGGCGCCTGCCAAAGCCTGTTCCAACCCAATCCGCGCAGTCCGCTGACCGTTCAGCGTGACGCCTCCGAGCTGATCAAGCCCGGCTGCACCACCGATGATTGCCCGCTGGTAAACATCGACACCGTGCATTTCCCCGATGAGCCGAAACTTGACGAGATCGTCCAGCGCACCCTGCTGCAACTGACCCGCAGCGACAGCGATGGTCCGGTGCCGCCAACGCTGAAGGCGTATCAGGAGCAATACCTGAGCCGCGCGCCAGCGCGCAACAGCAGCTACCTGCAGGCCAAAGTACGTGAGCAGCATGACGGAATCGTGGTCGTCGAGCTGTCCAGCTACGTTGATTCAGGCACTGGTCAGGGTAATCCGGGCCGCGCGTTCATCAACTATTCGCGCCAGCAACAGCGCGTGCTGACCCTGGCGGACATGCTGATCCCGGGTCAGGAAGCTGCATTCTGGGACAAGGCCCGCTTGGCGCATCAGGCCTGGCTGATCAGCAGCAAGCTGGACAAGGACAACGAGTTCCAGAACATGTGGCCTTTCAAGCAAACTTCCAACATTGCTCTGACGTACGGTGCGGTGATTCTCAAGTACCCGGTGACAACCATCGCCCCCTACGCCATGGGCCACATCGAGCTGAAGATTCCGTACCCGCAGCTGAACGGCATCATCAAGCCTGAGCTGTTTCCCGGTCGGAGCTGATCGCTTTATTGAGTATCAGCTGCAACACGCCAGCGACAATAAGCGCTGGCAGCGTTGCACCGATGTCTGGATACAGATTCGCCAGCAGATGGTAGGTGCAGATCCCGCCGATCCACGCCAGTAATGCCGTCCAGCTCAGGCCCTTCGTTACGGTGCCCTGACGGCGGCGACGCAGGATGAAGTGATCCACCAGCACCACGCCGAACAGCGGCGCGAACACGGAAGCGATCATCAGCAGGAAGTTCTGGTACTGCGCCAGCGGCGCAAAGCAGGCGATCAGTGTGCAGACGACGCCAATGGCCAGCGCCAGGTGCTCGACTTTGGCCTTCAGCAGAAGGCCGCTCGACACGGCTGCACTGTGAATGTCGGCGAACGCGTTTTCCGATTCGTCCAGCAGGATCAGCAGCAACGGAATGCCCATCCCCGCGCCAGCCAGTGCCAGCAACAGCGCATTGGCTTCACCACTTGGCGCGAAGGCCAGGGTGTACGCCACGCCAAGGGACATCAGCCAGAAATTGCCGATGAAGAAGCCCAGCGCTGTGCCGCCGAACACGCCGGCGGCGCGCTTGCCGAACCGGGAATAGTCCGCAATCAGCGGCAGCCACGACAGCGGCATGGCGATAGCAATATCGAAACCCACGGCAAACGGCATCGAACCGTCTCCCGCCCGCGCCCACAGGGCCGTCAGGTCAGCCTTGCTGAACAGATTGAACGTCAGCCAGGCGCACGCGGCCAAGAGCAGCCAGATGCCCCATTTGCGCAGGATTTGCCGAACGAAGGCCAAAGGGCCACTCACCGCCAGCAAGGTCGCGAGGGCACCGAAGACGATTGTCCAGAGCATCGGGCTGGCCCAGAGGCTGCCTTCGGAAAAGGCGCCCGCGCCCAACAGGCTGGCGGCGTCGCGCATGACGATGATTTCGAACGAGCCCCAGCCCACCAGTTGCAGCAGATTGAGAATCGCCGGAACGCCTGCGCCTTTGCTGCCGAGGCTGAGCTTGAGCGCCGCCATCGATGACAGGCCGGTGTCACTGCCAATCACGCCAACCGCGGCGAGCAGCAAAACGCCCACCAGTGTGCCGAGCAGGATCGCCAGCATCGAGCCGGACATGCCCAATCCCGGCGCAAGCAACGCGCCGGTCTGCAGGACCATGAGGCCGATGCCGATGGAAAACCATAGAGAGAACAGATCGCGCCCGCCAAAAACCCGCTTGGCAGCGGGCACGGGGGCGTCGGGTGAATAGGTGCCGGGTGTGTTCACGTTTTTTATCTCGAAGAGACTAATCGCTGATCGTTAGTTGATCGTTCCCACGCTCTGCGTGGGCACGCATACCTGGATGCTCTGCGTCCTAAGTGACGCAGAGCGTCAGGGGCGGCATTACCACGCAGAGCGTGGGAACGATCGCGGCCTGCTTCTCCTTGCAGCTTGTGACTTGCCGCTTGCCGCTAAACCTTCTTATAAAGCTGACTGCCTTCCTGCCTGAACCGCTCGGCCTGCTCGCGCATGCCTTCGTCCACCGACACGTCCACCGCGCTGATCTTCTGGTTGGCGGCGTACTCGCGCACTTCCTGGGTGATCTTCATCGAGCAGAATTTCGGCCCGCACATGGAGCAGAAATGCGCGACCTTGGCTGAGTCTTTCGGCAGCGTCTCGTCGTGGTAAGCACGCGCGGTGTCCGGGTCCAGCCCGAGGTTGAACTGGTCTTCCCAGCGGAATTCAAACCGCGCCTTGCTCAGCGCGTTGTCACGAATCTGCGCACCGGGATGTCCTTTCGCGAGGTCCGCTGCGTGGGCGGCGATCTTGTAGGTAATGATCCCGGTCTTGACGTCGTCCTTGTTCGGCAAGCCCAAGTGTTCCTTGGGCGTGACGTAGCAGAGCATCGCGCAGCCGAACCAGCCGATCATGGCCGCGCCGATGCCCGACGTGATGTGGTCGTAACCCGGTGCGATGTCAGTGGTCAGCGGGCCGAGGGTGTAGAACGGCGCCTCGTCGCAGCACTCCAGCTGCTTGTCCATGTTCTCTTTGATCAACTGCATCGGCACGTGGCCCGGGCCTTCGATCATGCATTGCACATCGTGTTTCCAGGCGATCTTGGTCAGCTCGCCAAGGGTCTCCAGCTCGCCGAACTGCGCTTCGTCGTTGGCGTCGGCAATCGACCCCGGACGCAGGCCGTCGCCCAGGGAGAAGCTGACGTCATAGGCCTTCATGATTTCGCAGATGTCGTCAAAGTGGGTGTAGAGGAAGTTTTCCTTGTGATGGGCCAGGCACCATTTGGCCATGATCGAACCGCCACGGCTGACGATCCCGGTCACGCGCTTGGCGGTCAGCGGCACGTAACGCAGCAGTACACCGGCGTGAATGGTGAAATAGTCGACGCCCTGCTCCGCCTGTTCGATCAGCGTGTCGCGGAACAGCTCCCACGTCAGGTCTTCGGCCGCGCCACCGACCTTTTCCAGCGCCTGATAGATCGGCACGGTGCCGATGGGCACCGGCGAATTGCGGATGATCCACTCGCGGGTTTCGTGGATGTGCTTGCCGGTGGACAGGTCCATGACCGTGTCCGAACCCCAGCGAATGCCCCACGTCAGTTTCGCCACTTCTTCTTCGATGGACGAACCCAGCGCGCTGTTGCCGATGTTGCCGTTGATCTTCACCAGAAAGTTGCGCCCGATGATCATCGGCTCGAGCTCAACGTGGTTGATGTTGGCGGGGATGATCGCGCGACCGCGGGCGATTTCCTCGCGCACGAACTCGGGGGTGATCTCTTTCGGAATGCTCGCACCGAAGCTGTGGCCGGGGTGCTGCTGGGTGAGCAGGCCGGCGGCGCGGGCTTCCTGCAGCTTCATGTTCTCGCGGATGGCGACGTATTCCATCTCGGCGGTGATGATGCCCTGACGCGCGTAGTGCATCTGGCTGACGTTGGCGCCCGCCTTTGCCCGACGCGGATTGCGCACATGGGCGAAACGCAGCCGGGTCAGTTCGGCATCGGCCAGGCGTTGCTGGCCGAAGTTCGAGGTCAGCCCCGGCAGGCGTTCGGTGTCGGCACGGGACTCGATCCACGGCGAGCGCACGTCGGCCAGTCCTTTGCGCACGTCGATGATGACGTTGGGGTCGGTATAAGGGCCGGAGGTGTCGTACACGCAGACCGGTGCGTTGAACTCGCCGCCGCTGTCTGTTCCAGAGCTCTTTGTTTCAGAGAAGGCCGTCGGCGTGACGTCCAGGCTGATCTCGCGCATGGGCACGCGGATGTCCGGACGCGAGCCCTGAACGTAGATTTTCTGCGAGCGGGTAAACGGTTGAACCGACCCCGAATCGACTTGGGCGGATTCACTCAGATTGGCGTTTTTTAGTGTTGTACTCATCACGGGCTCTCCAGGACATCATCCAGCAGCGGAATGAATTGTCGGAGTTTGAGCCTGATGAACACGGACGGATGCACCCTGAGACGGCATGGATGCTGAGAATCGAAAGGCGCGGACTGTTCAGAAAATGAACAAAGACGACCCCGGACGACACTCAAGAGGACTCGCCGGGAGACGAGAAATCTTGTTCCCTACGCAGGCGCTAACCTGATCAGGTTCAACGGGATCCGGATTATCCGATCTCAGCCTCATATCAAGGCACCCCGACAAGAACGGCGTCAGTCTAGTCGCGGCGCAGGGCAAACGCCAAGCGCGGAATTCAAACGCGCGTTAAATGGCTGATTTGCCCGATTGTTGTCCCTACCCGCTGGAACTACACTCGCTACGCGTCGCCAAAGCCATCTGGATCAGACGCAACGTCACCGTCTTCATACCGCTTGAATTACTAGGGAATGTCTATGCTGCGCAAACTTTCACTGGCCATTGCCGTGTCGTGTGCTTCGAATGCGATGGCCGGGGCAGCAGACATGCCGCTGCCGACCAGGACCGGTTTGGTCAGTGTGTATCAGGAAGCGGTCAACAATAACGCCGATCTCGCGGCAGCCCGCGCCAGCTATGACGCGCAAAAGGAAATCGTGCCTCAGGCACGCGCCGGTCTGTTGCCGAACATCTCCGGTGGCGCCGACATCAATGACACCCGCACCTCGATTGACCAACCCTCCGCCGTCATCAGCCGCAGCGGCACGGTCTATCGCGCGACCTTGAGTCAGCCGATCTTCCGCGCGGACCGCTGGTTCCAGCTCAAGGCCGCGAAGGACGTCAACGAGCAGGCGATCCTGCAGCTCTCGGCCACCGAGCAGAACCTGATTCTGCAAAGCGCCGAAGACTATTTTGCGGTGCTCCGCGCACAGGACAATCTGGCCTCGACCAAGGCAGAGGAAGCGGCGTTCAAGCGCCAGCTCGATCAGGCCAATGAACGCTTCGACGTCGGCCTGTCGGACAAGACCGACGTGCTGCAGGCCCAAGCCAGTTACGACACCGCCCGCGCTGCGCGGATCGTTGCCAAGCGCCAGGTGGACGATGCCTTTCAGGCGCTGATCACCCTGACCAACCGCGACTACAACTCCATTGAAGGCATCGTGCACACCCTGCCAGTGCTCGCACCGACGCCCAACGATGCGAAAGCCTGGGTCGACACGGCAACCCAGCAAAACCTGAATTTGCTGGCCAGCAACTACGCCGTCAGCGCCGCTGAAGAGACTTTGCGTCAGCGCAAGGCGGGCCACGCACCCACGGTCGATGCGGTAGCGCAGTACGAGAAAGGCGACAACGACCCGCTGGGTTTCACCAACCCCAATTACACCGGCCAGAGTTTCCACGGCAGCGTCGAGCAACGCACCATCGGCCTGCAGGTGAACATACCGATTTACAGCGGCGGCCTGACCAGTTCCCAGGTCCGCGAGGCTTACGCTCGTCTCGGTCAGAGCGAGCAGCAGCGTGAAGGCCTGCGTCGGCAAGTGGTGGAAAACACCCGCAACCTGCACCGCGCGGTGAACACCGATGTCGAGCAGGTGCAGGCGCGCAAGCAGTCGATCATCTCCAACCAGAGCGCGCTGGAAGCCACGGAAATCGGTTATCAAGTGGGGACGCGCAACATCGTCGACGTGCTCGATGCACAGCGTCAGCTGTATGCGTCGGTGCGCGACTACAATAACACGCGTTACGACTACATCCTCGACAACCTGCGCCTGAAGCAGGCTGCCGGCACGCTGAGCCCGGGGGATCTGCAGGATCTGTCACGCTTCCTGAAAGCCGACTACAACCCCGACAAAGACTTCCTGCCGCCTGATCTGGCGAAAGAAGCGGCGAAGAACTTCGAGCGGCCGACGGAGCGGTGACAGGCCGATTGAAAGGTTCCGGCGACCCGAGTAGCATCCGCGCGATACAGTGAATACATGTATTGCGGAGAAGTCGCATGCCTACCTCAATTCGCCTCACCCCCGAGACTGAAGCACGTCTCGACGTTCTCGCGGCTAGCACCGGCCGGACCAAAGCCTTTTATTTGCGTGAAATTATCGAGCAAGGTTTACCTGAGCTTGAAGAGTATTACCTGGCAGCGGACGTACTCGAACGCGTCCGAAAGGGCAAGGAAGCCACTTATTCATCCAGCGATGTAAGAAAAGAGCTTGGCCTGGACGATTAAGTACACCGAGACGGCAAAGAAACAGCTCAAGAAGCTCGACAAGCAAACCGCCCGGCGCGTGCTTGACTTCATGGACGAACGGGTGGCTGTCAGAGACGACCCTTGCAGCGTGGGGAAAGCGCTAACAGGTCCCAAGGGCGGGCTGTGGCGCTATCGAATTGGGGATCTACGAGTAATCTGCGATATCCAAAACGGCGAGCTAACCATTTTGGTCATCGAACTGGGCAATCGTCGGGAGGTTTACCGGTAGCACCTTCATGTCCCGCTCAACCACTCTGCTACCGCTTCGCGCCAAGTCCCGGGCAAGCGCGCTCATGCATTGGATTTGCGCGGAACGCACGATTGTCGTTATGCGCAAGCCCTCAAGATGACCGCTTGCTCGCCAACATTAGCCCAACAACCGCCCAATCCCATCCAGCAACCTCTGCAACGCCCCCTGATTGGCCTTCATCACGGCCAATCCGGCATCGGCCATCGCCTTTGCTTTCTCGGGATGGTCGATCAACCCTCGCACTGCAGCGGCCAGTGCGGCCGAGTCACTGACCTCCTCCAACGCGCCGGCATTACGCAGCATCGTGGCGATTTCGAGGAAGTTGAACAGGTGCGGGCCGCTGAGAACGGGCTTATCCAGCGCCGCAGGCTCCAGGAGGTTATGGCCACCGTTGGGCACCAGGCTGCCGCCGACAAAGGCGATGTCGGCCAGCGCATACAGAAACAGCAGCTCCCCCATGGTGTCGCCCACCAGAACCGAGGTCTCCGGCGTTACCGGCTCGGCCGTCGAACGACGAACGCTGGCGAATCCTTGCTGCTGACTCAGCTCAAACACGCCATTGAACCGCTCGGGGTGACGGGGCACGAGGATCAACAGCGCGCCGGGATGGGTTTCCATTACCGTGCGATGGGCCGCCAACACCACCTCGTCTTCGCCCGCGTGGGTACTGGCGGCAATCCACACCGGACGCTGCAAGGTCTGCCATTGCTCACGCTGCTGAGCAGCGCCTTCCAACAGTTGGGGATCGATGCTCAGGTCAAACTTGATCGAGCCCGTCACGGTGACGCACTCGGGCCGAGCGCCCAGGTCACGGAAGCGCTGGGCCTCGGTTTCGGTCTGCACGGCAATCAGGCTCATCTCTGCCAGCATCGGCCGAGTCAGCCCGGCGAAGCGTCCGTAGCCGCGAGCGGAACGCTCTGACAACCGCGCGTTCGCCAGCACCGTCGCAATGCCGCGCTTCGCACACTGATGAATGTGATTGGGCCACAGCTCGGTTTCCATGATCACGCCGATCTTCGGCTGGATGTGATCGAGAAAACGCCCGGCTGCCCACGGAAAGTCATAGGGCAAATAGCAATGCTGAACGCGCGGCTCGTTGGCGAACAGCGACTGAATGCGCTCCGAGCCGGTCGGCGTCATGCAGGTGATGGTGATCGGCAATTGCGGATAGCGGGCCAGCAAGGCGCGAATCATCGGCGCGGCGGCGATGCTCTCGCCCACCGACACGGCATGCACCCAGATTCCGCCGCGCTGCATGGCGGGCAAGCCCATGGCGAAGCGCTCGCCGATCCGTTTCGCGTAGGCTGGAGCCTTGCGCGAACGCAGCCACAAGCGCAGGGCGATCAATGGGAGGCCGAGGTGGAACAGGATGCTGTAGAGGGTTCTATTCATGGGCGCGGAGTTTATCAGCCAAACGCTGTCAGATTTCCATCGAGCTTCGCACATATCTTGCCCGGCGCATTTCGCCAGCCGCCACCCCGCCAGCCCGAAAGGCGCCGGTTGTTCAGTACCGGGTAAGCCGCTTTAATGACGGCCATTGAAAAGGAGCTACACCATGTCTGCGTACTACCTGCTGGCCATCGCCATCTGTGCCGAGGTCATCGGCACAGTGTCCATGAAAGCGGTCAAAGGCCTGAGCACGCCGATCCCGCTGCTGTTGGTAATCGTCGGCTACGCCATTGCGTTCTGGATGCTCACGCTAGTGGTGCGCACCATCCCGGTCGGCGTGGCCTACGCGGTGTGGGCGGGCATGGGCATCGTCATGGTCAGCATCGCGGCGCTGTTTATTTACGGCCAGAAACTGGACTTGCCCGCCATCGCCGGCATGGGCCTGATCGTCGCGGGCGTCGTGGTCATCCAGCTGTTCTCGAAGACGGCCGGTCATTAAGGGGGTTACTGAAAAGTGCCTTCCCCTATAATGCCGGCATTCGTTTCGCCATTTGAGGTGCCCATGTCATCTGCTATTTCCACTGACGTCCTGATTGTCGGCGCGGGCGTTGCCGGTCTCTGGCTCAACGCGCGGCTGCGGCACCAGGGCTTTTCAACGGTGGTGGTGGAAAAGGCCAGCCTGGGTGGCGGCCAGACACTCAAATCCCAGGGGATCATTCACGGCGGCGCCAAATACGCCCTGCACGGCGCACTGTCTGGCGCATCGGAAGCGATCGCCGACATGCCCCGTCGCTGGCGCGAAGCGCTCGCCGGCAAAGGCGAGCTGAACCTCTCAGGCGTACGCCTGCTGTCGGAAGCCCATTACCTGTGGTCGCCCGGCACCCTCGCCGGCAACCTCACCAGCTTCTTCGCCAGCAAGGCCGTGCGCGGGCGTGTTGATCAGGTCAAGGGCAGCGACCTGCCGCCTGCGCTTCAGGATCCGCGCTTCAAAGGCAAGGTGTACCGTCTGGCCGAGCTGGTCATCGACATCCCCAGCCTGGTGAAAAAACTGGCGGAGCTGGCGGGCGACAGCCTGCTCGCGGGCCAGGACATCCAACCGCTGCGCCGCGACGGCGAACTGGTCGGGCTGCGCGTCGACGGCCGCGAGATCCATGCACAGCGAGTGGTGCTCAGTGCCGGCGAAGGCATGGCCGATTTGCTCAAGGCGCTGAACGTGAGCCAGCCGGCCATGCAACGCCGCCCGCTGCACATGGTGCTGGTCAAAGGCCCGACGCTCAAACCGCTGTATGCCCACTGCCTGGGCGGCGGTCCTAAACCACGGATTACGGTGACGACGCATCCGGCGGCGGACGGCCAGTGGGTCTGGTACCTGGGCGGCGACATTGCCGAAGCCGAAGGCGTGGCCCGCAACCCCGCCGAGCAGATCACCGCCGCGAAAAAAGAGCTCGCGAATCTGCTGCCCTGGGTGGATCTCAGCCAGGCGCAGTTCGCCACCTTGCGCGTGGACCGTGCCGAGCCACAGCAAAGCGGTCTGGTACGCCCGGACAACGCCTTTGTCGACGTGCAGGGTCGCTTGGTGGTCGGCTGGCCTACCAAACTGGCGCTGGCCCCCGACTTCGCCGATCGCGTGCTGGCCTCGCTGTCCCGGGATGACATTCACCCGACTCCGCAACCACCGCACACCGACTTCCCCAAGCCGCCACTCGCCATTCCTGTCTGGGATCAACTGCTGCCATGAAGACCCTGCACGATCTGCATCGGCCGCTCGGCAGCCTCGGCATCAACGTCTCACCCTTGGGCCTGGGCACGGTAAAGCTGGGCCGCGATCAGGGCGTGAAGTACCCCAACGGCTTCACCATTCCCGACGACGTCGAAGCGCAGATGTTGCTGAAGCTGGCGCGGGATCTGGGCATCAACCTGATCGACACCGCCCCGGCGTACGGTCGCAGCGAAGAGCGCCTCGGCCCGCTGTTGCGCGGGCAGCGCAAGGACTGGGTGATCGTCAGCAAGGTCGGCGAAGAATTCGAAGCGGGCCAGTCACGGCACGATTTCAGCGCCGCCCACACGCGCCTGTCCGTGGAGCGCAGCCTGCAGCGCCTGGAAACCGACTTTATCGATCTGGTGCTGGTGCATTCCGACGGCAACGACCTGCACGTGCTCAACGACTGCGGCGTCTACCAGACCCTGGCCGAACTCAAGGCTGAGGGCAAGATTCGCGGGTTCGGGTTCTCTGGCAAGACCGTCGAAGGCGGTCTGCTGGCGCTGGAGGACGGCGACTGCGCGATGGTCACGTACAACCTCAACGAACAGGGCGAAAAGCCGGTCCTCGACTACGCTGCTGCACACGGCAAAGGGGTGCTGGTCAAAAAAGCGCTGGCCAGCGGGCACGTTTGCCTGAGCCCCGGTGTCGATCCTGTGAGGGCCAGTTTCGAGCTGCTGTTTAAACATCCCGGCGTCACTGGTGCTATCGTCGGCACCATCAATCCGCTGCATCTGGCCCATAACGTGGCAACCGCCGCTGCCGTCATCCGTCGTCAGCCCTGAGACAAACGGCCGACCCCAACGCAAGAAGGAGCCGATATGCCGCGAACCCTGATCCGAAAGAACCCCAGCAACTTCAAGACCCTGCCGTTATTTGTCGAAGCCACCCCGGAAAGCCTGACCTACCAGAGCATCGGGATGCCGCTGAATTTCACCCAGACCCTGGCACGGCGTCGCAAGATCGACGTGGAGGACAGCGAACGGTTTTCCACCGAACTGGCCAATCTCGGTGTCTCGGTGCGCCTGACCCTGCGCTGGCAGAACCGCGATTACTGGGTGCTGGTTCGCCAGCGCCGTCAGGACCGTGGCGATGTGGTGCTCAAGCTGATCTCCGGCTACGTTCCCGCCCACGAACTCAACCTGCCGTTGCACACGGCGGTGCAGGAAGTCGCCGAGGAATGCCTGATCGAGACGCCCCAAGGCTGGCTCGGCGGACGTTTCAACGACACTTGGCTGCCAGTGCCCTACGCGGCAGCGTTGCATTACCGCGAAGCGATGCCCTTTCGCCTCACGCCGCTTTCCGGCGCGGCACGCCCTGTACGTTGCGGCAGCCTGACCCTGATTGAGCGGCCCCGCGCTTACGTGCATTTGCCGACGGCGTCGTTGCAACTGATCTACGACATGCGCCTGGAAGTGCCGAAAGAGGCTCGCCCGCTGAGTCTGTTTCACGTCGATGAAAGCCTGGAGAACAATGAGCTGGTGGCGCGCCTGAATCGCAGCAAGCCGGATCTGTACCTGATGCCGCTGGAAAACGGCTCGCCCCTGCCCGAGCTGTACACCCTGAAGAAAGACAAGCTTTCGCCCGCCGGTACGCGCGGCCTTTATCTGGCCGAGAGCTTCGCCCCACAAGAAGGCTGGGTGGTACGCGAGGAGCGGATTCGCTGGAAGGACTGGCTGGTGCAGCAGGGCCTGACGCCGAAGAAAAAGCCCAAATCAGGTCTGACCAAGCTGCGGATCAAAGCGAGGCGGCTGGTCAGGCTGGTGCGCAGCGGCCTGCACAAGTAGGCCGCCACTCAGCTCTTTTCAGTGAGGCGTTTGTCACGCCAGGTGCGCAGCCGGGCGAAGAAGTGGAAATAGCGGTTCTCACGCTTGCCCATCCCGCGCTTCGGTGAGAACGACTCTTCAGCGAAGGCGCCGGTGATGCGCACTCGCGAGGCGGTGGTTGGCAGCGTGCAAACGCGGGCGTCGGCCTCAAGCAGGGCGTACTTGAGCAAACGCTCCGAGTGCAGCTTGCGGCCCGTCACTTCGCAGAACTCGAAGATGCGCTCCACCCGTTTGCCATAGGCGCGGTAGACGTCGCGGCCGCAAATGGCGAAACGATCGTTCAGCCCGCCCCACCACTGCCAGTCCGGAATATAGGCGTTCAGCCGCCGTGCCTGTGGCGAATGAAAGACATAACCTGGCAGCGGCGAATGGAAGAAATTGTCCGGCCGCACGAACACCACGAAGTCCGGATCGAACGACTCCATCATGCCCGTGACCGTGTGCAGGGAATTGAGCTGATAGATCAGGTTGCGCAGGGAGACATGCTCGTCGCCCCAGGTGTCGCCCATCGCCTTGACCCGCTCGAAATCCCAGCGATCCAGCACGCCGTCCGTGGACTCGAGAACCCCCGTCATCGACTGGAAAACGTCGTAGTTCTGCGCCTTCAGCTCACCCTTCTCCGCCGAGCGCTGGTTATGCACTTCGTCGATCTTGTAGAGGTGGTAGAAGCATTTGACGTTGCTGCCCTTGGGCAACTGGCCAAGGACGTTTTCCTCGATGGAGGGAAAACAGATTTCCGAGTTGCGCGGAATACCAAAAAACGCGACCGCAATGTTCAGCACTGACAAACTCTCCGGGATCAATGGCGATGCGCCTGGACACGCGCGCTCAAGCGGCGGACGGCCTCGTTCATCTACGAAATAACAGCGTGCGCCACCAACTCCGGGGCTTGAGGGCGATCACTTCGACGTCGGCGCCCAGCAGCCAGTTGCGCTCATAGTCCCAGGCGTGGCCGCCCCAGAGCTTGCCGGCTTCGTTTGAGAAACCGAGGGTCATGAGCCTGTAGCGGTAACCGGCATGAGCGCGCAGCCAGTCGAGCAGCACCAGCACGTTGAAACCCGTGGAGGGACCGACGAAGCGCTTGCCGTTGGGACGATCGACCGGGTAACGCTCGGCCAGGGCCGGCAACGGAATGCGGTCCCAATACAGCGCAACCTCAGGCAGCGGGCACAGCGGCACGGCGCATCCCACCAGCAGCGTGAAGCAACGCGAGCCCGGTTGGGCAGTGAACTTCTGTACGTCATCGGTTGAAGGCAGGCCAAAGAAATAACAGTCGGGCGCGTTGAAGCCGTGGACGAACAGGTTGACGCTTTCAGGCTTTAGCAGGGCGGCCTTGATGCACAGATTGAAGCTGACCACCACATCGTCGGCACCCACGCCCAAGGCATCGAAATCGGCTGGGGTGATGGCTGGATTGTTGGCGATCAGGATGACCCGTGCAGCGTTCGCCAGGCACTGGCGCAGCGCAGCGGAAAGCGCGCCGAATACGTCCTGATCGGCGCCCGGCAATACAAGGGGTTCACTCGGCGCGGTGCTGTCGTGGTTTGACGGCAACGTCATCAGGCCGGCACCTGCATGCCATGGCGCCACTTGACCCAGGCACGGGTCAGCGCCGACGGACGTTGCCACGGGCGCATCGGCCTCTGAATTTCATCGGCCAGATCGCGGCCCACGCGGGCAAAGGCATAGCGCTCTTCGGCGAATCTTTGGCCTTCGCTGGCGATGCGCGCGGCAAGCTCGGGATCACTCTGCAGCAGGCGGATCTTCTCGACGGCTTCGTCTTCGGAGTGGTAGAACATGACGTTTCGCCCCTCTTCGAACCCCAGCAGCTCGTCCTCTTCACCCTGGCTCCATGCGAGCAGCACGCAGCCGCAGGCCATGGCTTCGAAATTCTTGATCATGAACTCGCCCATGCCGATGTCGGCACTGACGAAAATCCTGATGCGATTAAGCGTTTCAAGGTATTCGGCGCCAGAGGCCGTGCGCGTCACCAGCATGCCAGCGCGCTGCGCGAGGTTTTCCACCAGTTGCTTGCGCTGGGAATACTCGCGGCTTTTCAGGCTGCCCAGGAAGCCCACCGGAATGTCTCGGGGTTGACCGAGATTGCGCAGCATTTCCTGGTCGTAGCCCTTGGACACGAACACCGCATCAAGGCCTTCGCCGCGCATGCGCCGCGCAACCACCGCACCGGAAACCAGTGCGCGACTCCACGGCAGCTGCCGGTACAAGCGTGAATACATGCCGTGGTATTTGCTGGCGCTCATGTAGTTCTGATACGCATCGTGCTCAAGAAAGATCAGCCCCGGAATGCACTTGAGCACCGCGCGCTGGCGAGCAAGCCGTTTGACCCGGGAGAAAATCACCACCCGGTCGTAGCGCTGATAGTCGACCAAGGCCAGAAACGGCCCGAGATTCAGCTGCTGTTGCTTGCTCAGGCGAAAGATGACGCAGTCGTCACAATGCTGCCGCACGGTGTCGTACAAACCGTCCAGTATGACGCGCTGTTCATCCATCACCAGTAACATGACTTTCATACGTTCATATACCGAACTGCGAATACAAAAATGGCAGCGGCAAGGGGTGCCACTCTGCGCTGCGGGCGTCGGATCAGTCCTGACTGCGGATCTTGTCGACGATGGCTGTCGTCGAGCTGTTGGCAACCAGTCCCAGCACTTTCACGGTGCCGCCATAAGAGCCGACGATGTCGGCGCCGACGACTTGGTCAACCGAGTAGTCCCCGCCCTTCACCAGCACGTCCGGACGCACATGGGTCAGCAGGTTTTCCGGGGTGCCTTCGGGGAAGCTGATGACCCAGTCCACCGCACCCAGACCGGCCAGCACGGCCATGCGTCGATCAACGCTGTTGATCGGGCGGCCCGGGCCTTTCAGGCGACTCACCGACGCGTCATCGTTGACCGCCACGATCAGCCGATCGCCCTGGGCGCGGGCCTGTTCCAGGTAGGTGACATGGCCGGCGTGCAGAATGTCGAAACAGCCATTGGTGAAGACGATGGTTTCGTTGTGGGCACGGGCGTCGTCGATTGCCAGCAGCAGCTGATCGAGGGTCAGCACGCCGCGCTCGGAACCTTCGGCGCGCTGGATGGCGCGACGCAACTCGGGAGCGCTGATCGCGGCAGTGCCGAGCTTGCCCACGACGATGCCCGCCGCAAGGTTCGCCAGCGCGACCGCGTGCGGCAACTCCTCACCCGCCGCAATGGCCGCTGCCAGGGTGGAAATAACCGTATCCCCAGCACCCGTCACATCGAAGACCTCCCGCGCGCGGGCCGGAAGGTGCAGCGTCGGTTGGTCCGGGCGCAGCAGGGTCATGCCGTGTTCGCCACGGGTGACCAGCAACGCACCCAGATCGAGGTCCTTCATCAGCGCCGCGCCTTTGGCGACCAGCTCTGCCTCGTCGACGCAATGGCCAACGATGGCTTCAAATTCACTGAGATTGGGGGTAATCAGGCTGGCGCCACGGTAGATCGCGAAGTCTTTACCCTTGGGGTCGGCGAGCACGGGAATGCCACGGTCCCGGGCTGCCTTGATCAGCACTTGATGATTCTTCAGCGCGCCTTTGCCGTAGTCGGACAGGACCAGCACCTTGATACCGTCGAGCAAGGCATCGACCTCGCGGCTCAGGGCCTCGGGGTCAGTGGCAAAGGGTTCTTCGAAGTCGATGCGCAGGAGCTGTTGATGCCGGCTCATGACGCGCAATTTGACGATGGTGGGCTGATGGGCGATGCGCTGGAAGCTGGCGATCACGCCAGCGGCCTTGAGGCTGTTGCTCAGGCTGTCGGCGGCTTCGTCGGTGCCCGTCACGCCGACCAGGGACGCCTTGGCGCCCAGCGCAGCAATGTTCAACGCCACGTTGGCGGCACCGCCCGGACGGTCTTCGATCTGGTCGACTTTGACCACCGGCACCGGTGCTTCAGGGGAGATTCTGGAAGTGCCACCGTGCCAGTAGCGGTCGAGCATGACATCGCCGACAACTAACACTTGAGCCTGATCAAAACGCGGCATGGACAACTTCATCGAACAACCCGTGGCAGAAATGGACAAGGACGGAATCTTAGCACAGCGATCAGCGCTGGCTGGCCGGTTGGCCTCGAATCCCTTAGTGCTTCAAACAGCGCTTCAGATGGCGCTTTAATTGGTGCAACGAATGGCGCATCGACTGTTGCAGCTATGGGCGCGGAAAGCGGCGAACCCAGAACACCTCGTGACGGCGCACGGCCTTGCGGAAGAATTCGTCGTCTCCCGTCAGCGGCCATTCGCGACCGGCCAGCCAGCGTTGAATCTGTCGGCGCAGGCGCTTCTTCAGGGGTGGCGCTCCCTGGAGGTCATGCTGCATCGCCAGAGCCATGGCCTTATCCAGTTGCACGTCCGAACTGAGCGACGTACTCCAGAGCTGATCCACTGAAGGCGCCTCTACAAACGGCGGCAGCGCGACGCCTTTACCGGCCAGCCCCATGGGCCAGCGGTCGTTGTCGTGCAGGTGGTTGGCGTAGAACAGCGCCACCTCGGGCGTGTGCGCGCTTCTGCCCACCGCCTGGTATAACGCTTGAGTCGTGGCGATGTGGTCAGCGTGGGGGTCGAGTTCCGGGTGCGGCATGACAATGACGTCCGGTCGATGCGCGTCGAGCAACGCTGCAAGATCAGCCACAAGATTGTTCCAGGTCGGCGCGCCGTCCTGATCACCCGGCAACGGCAAAGGATTGTGCTGCCGCGCACTGCGGATGTCGGTCTCTGAGGAGTCGCGAGAACCAAACGGCTGATCCGGCGACTGTGCCATGGCCGGCAGTTGCAGGCAGTAATAGCCCAGTTGCACGCACTGGCTCTGGGGCACACCGCCCCACAGCGGAATCGCCAGGCTGTCCCAGGTACGCAGACGCCCCTTGAGCCGGGCAGCATCGGCGCGGTTCAGCCCCAGTCGTTCGTAGCGTTCGGCTTCGATTTCGCCCTGAGTCACCGTGACGATGCTGCAATCGGCGGCATGGCTGTACAGGCCAAAGGCTGCCAGTTCGGCGTCGTCGGCGTGGGGCGCGAGGATCATCAACCGTTGCTGCCGGTAATCCGGGTTGCTCAATACGAACAACCGCCCGGCGTTGGCGATGCGGCAGAAGCCGCCTTTGAGGCGCAATGTGCTGTCCGCGACGACGTCCCGCTGGCCGGTGAGGTTCACGTAGCGACGCCCGGCAAACCCTCGCTCGAAATCCTGGCGGTCGTCGCCTGCCAACACGTAGGGGTCCAGCCAGCGACCGAGCCAGCTGCTGCGCAGGTCGAGTTCCAGCAGCAGCGTTTCGCCTTCGCCCAACGGCTCGCTCAGCTGCAGCATGCCGTTGACGACAGAAACAGGCTGCGCCTGGGCCGCGTCAGGAAACTGGTAGTGGTAATCGCTCTTGGGCGAATAAAACAGATGGTCGGAGAACCAGGCTTCGTGGGCGATCCAGGCGGCAACGATCAGCAACGGCACCAGCCACCACGCGACCCAGATGCCAATGCCGATCAGCAGCACCAGACCGATAATCAGCGCCAGACGCTTGTTGCGCCGATGTCGTTTCAGAAGCTGCTGCTTGCGCCCGGACATGTCATCCAACCTTGTAGACAGGCACCGTCTGGCACCAGCGGTCTTTGTATTCGCGATCGGAGCGGCCGAAGGAGTAGCGCAAAGGCTTGTTCACCGCCCTCGCATCAGCCCAGGCGTTCTGGGTGTTGACGAAGCTCAGCACGCTGCCGGCGCTCAACGCCTGATGGGCCGGATCGACACCGCCGTTGATGTATTCCACCGACACCCAGTGTGGCGACTCGACCCTGTACAGCACCTGAGCGGCAATGGGCTTGCCCTCCAGCAGGATCATCGAGCCGGTCATGAACTCGCGCATCAGCTCGAACACCCTGGCCAGATGATCCTTGCCCGGCACGTCGAAGCCCCAGCGCGCATGAAACAGGCTGGAGTAAATGCGGGCTTGTTCCTCGGACGTGAAATCCAGCATCGGCTGCACGACCCCGCCCGCCTCCTCAAGCAAACGCTGCTCGCGGCGCTGGTTGTAGCGGAATTTCTTGGAATAGTCCTCAGGCGCGCGGGCGATCGCCAGGCTCTCGGCTTGCGGCTTGAGGGTGTCGATCTGACCGGCGTTCAACTCCGACACGTAACTCATGCGCTGGCGTACCGGCACTGTCACGCCGGGCGCAATCGGCAGAATGATCTCTGCATTGCCCAGATCGAACACCCGCCGATTACGCTGCTTGAGTACCTTCTTGGCCAGCGCCAGATCCCGGCCCCAGCAGGCCACCGCACCAACGACGTTGCCGTCTTGCAGCCAACCCAGATAACGGACCGGAATGTCAGCCAGCCCGGCCAGGCGCTCGATCACATGCGGGTGCGTGGCAACGCTGCCGCCGAACTGCTGCCACGCGGTGGCGTAGGTGGTCGCATCAATCGGGGTCCAGCCTCGCTCACGCCATGCGCGCAAGTGACTCAGCATGCATCGACTGCCCGATCGATTTCGACTGGCTCGTCTTCTTCGAACTGTTTGGCATGCAGGCGCGTGTAGTAGCCGTTCTGCGCCAGCAGCTCGGCATGGGAGCCGCGCTCGACAATGCGGCCTTCGTCCATGACCAGAATGACGTCGGCTTTTTCGATGGTGGTCAGGCGGTGGGCGATCACCAGCGTGGTGCGGCCCTGCATGACCTTCTCCAGGGCTTTCTGGATATGGCGCTCGGACTCGGTATCCAGCGCCGAGGTCGCTTCGTCGAGAATCAGCAGCGGCGCGTTTTTCAGCAGCGCGCGGGCAATCGCCAAACGCTGGCGCTGGCCCCCGGAAAGCAGCACGCCGTTCTCGCCGACGAGGGTCTGGTACTGCTGAGGCAACTTGTCGATGAATTCGTCCGAATAGGCATCGGCCGAAGCTTTCTTGATCTCTTCCAGCGGCACGCCCGCCAGATCGCCATACGCGATGTTGTTGGCAATCGTGTCGTTGAACAGCGTGACGTTCTGGTTCACCAGCGCGATCTGACGACGCAGGCTGCGCAGGGTGTAGTCCTGAGTTTCGACGCCATCGAGAAGAATCTGGCCCTGCACGTGATCGTAGAAGCGCGGAATCAGGCTCGCCAACGTGGATTTGCCGCTGCCGGAGCGGCCCACCAGCGCGACCATCTGGCCGGCTTCGGCGACAAAACTCACGTCATTGAGCACGCGCTTTTCCGTGCCTGGGTAGGTGAACGTGAGGTTTTTGACCTCCAGACGGCCTGAAACCTTGTCGCGCTCTACGGTGCCCAGGTCCTGCTCGGTCTGCTCATCCAGTTGCTCGAAGA
>NZ_JASCOY010000099.1:0-16213 GCF_029960075.1 Pseudomonas sp. PS02290 | reverse complement strand
CCAGTTGAAAGCGGCCGGCAAGGCCCAGGTGGATCCGGATGCAGACGAAGAATGAACTCACCCCAGTGCAGACAGAGACCTTGGCGTTCATCGCCGGGTATATCGCTCAGCATGGCTACTCGCCGACCTTCGCAGAAATAGCTAGGGCTCAGCAGGTTAACGTGAATGCTATCGGCGGTCGCATCGCTCAGCTAGTCAAAAAAGGCGCCGTGACCAAAGCTGACGGCATCGCTCGCAGCATACGTCCCGTCACGCAGGCATAACACTCAGCACTAGATGTCACGCAAACAGAACATCTGTCCGGGCTGCGCCACGAAGTAGAGGTGCCGTCAGTCGTGGCGCGGAGGCTCGAAATTGCCTATCAGCGAGTCAGCAAGAAGAGTTGAGGACAGGCCGGGATAATTAAGTTTTCTACTCCAGCGACCTCATCATGTCCTTCACCAAAGCTATCGCGCGGTCGCGGCTTGCTTCGAATGAAGAATCCCGGGTGTTGTCGTCGTGCTTCGAGCCCCTACCATCCGTTGTCTCTACAAAGATACGGAAGCCTCTCGGCGCTGGGTCAGTGGATAACCCCCACTTAAATTCGATGCGACCTACTTCATCGTTCGGCCCGGTCCAAGTGATGTTGCGCGGTCTATCAACCGGAATATCCATTCTTCGCTCCTCGATCCGGCCCTATGCCGGTCACCACCTATAGCCCACCACCAACCTATTCGCCACCGAACTTTCGGAGGGTGGCGCACACATGGAGATCACCATGAGCGACAAATACGAAGCTCAACGCCGAGCAGCGATCGCGAAGCGCAAGAAAACTGAGCAGGACTATCGGGACCGCGCCGCAGAAAACATGGTCGATCACGAATATACCTGCATCGTCGATCAGAAAGACGCGGTGATCTGGCGCTGCAAAGCAGCAAAAAACACCTTCTACGCCTTCGACATCATGATGACCCGCTTCGGTATTGCCGTTGTCGGTGACATCGACAACCTGACCTTCAGCGTGGGCCTGGGCTACGGCATTGAGTTTTTGGCTGGTGACGACGTGAGCTACTACCTGCACACGAAACTCAGTGAGGTGTGTAAGAAGCGCAGTTTCAGCGAGGCCCTCTTCCGCGAAGTGTTGATGCGCAACATCGCCCAGGCCTTGCATGAAGAGTGCGAGGAAGAGATGTTCGAATCGCTTCCTGAGTGGCTTCAGGATCCTGATCGAGTTGACGCTGCCCAATGGCCTGAGTTTCGACAGCTCGTCCTGGCCAAGCGGCGGGACATGAGCCACACCGATGACCGCTGGATGCACTGGGATGATGCCCTCGATGCAGCGCATGAAATAGCCTTTACTGAAGAAGCCATGATGTTCATGCGCGATAACAGCGAGGCGCTTTGCCTGGGTGATGAGTGGTACGAAAACTGCGTAGATGAGCCATCGCAAGGACTGGTGCAGTGCCTGTACATGATCAACCACGCCGCCAAGACGATCATGGCGCAGAAGGCCCAGGCTGCAGCCTGATCAATCAGACCAGCAGCGCGTCAACCGCGAGCTCGATCTCCTTGATTGCAGTCGGCACATGCTGCGAATCATAAGACTTGTACTGCAGCAGCTCATCAGCTACCGCCTCTGTAAGATCATCTAAGTTCAACCCCCTCTTCTGCGCAACGCTTAGCACTGCCTTGAGCGCAAGATGCAAACCCTTCTCTCGATCTTCGTACATGCCGTATCCCTTCCTGTGGAGCGGTAAGCGTAGGCCATCGCATGGAATCGAGATGGGACAATGTGAGCAGGTTTTAAAAAAGCCTTGGGACTGTATACCTAATCCATGATTACGTGAATTTCATAGCCCTTGTCCTCGGGCCAGTCTTCCCGGAAAACTTCAATAGACCCCATCCCGACACTCACCTTCTCTGCGCGCCCCCAGTCAATGGCAGTAGCAATTGATTTCGGTAATTTCACCCCGAGTGTCCTTTGCGCCATTTTTTCAGACGCGGATAAGAGAGCTTTCGTAGCCGCAGTAGAGGCCGCCGCAGAACCTGGCTGATTGTAGTTGAGGACTAGCTTGACGCTGTAGACAGTTTCACCCTGACCATTACCGTAAAAAGCAAGGTTGTTAGGTAGCGGGAGGCCATCGCCGATCTCTCTGTAGTCGCTGGCACAGCCCGCATTGCCATCGCCGTACTGAGTCCACTTTCGGCCTTTTAACCCCTGATCAGCGAGAAGAGCACAGACCTTGCTTGGCACCGATTGCTTCAACTCCGCCTGAGCCGGAACCGCGAACGCTATAGCTAGGGGCAGCATTAGCATCTTCCACATAAGGTTTTCTTCTTTGGTTGTCGGCTTCATGCCGGGTCGATCACAAATACCTCACTTCCACGAATCACGCCACTGGCGAGGATCAGCCATGTCTCCCTACAAAATGTCCGGGACGACGGTCGTCAGCTTCTCCGGCGGCCGGACCAGCGCCTACATGCTGCGCCAGGTGCTGGACAGCAACGATGATCTGGCCGATTTGATCGTCACTTTCGCCAACACCGGCAAGGAACACCTGGCCACGCTGGATTTCGTTCAGGAGTGCTCGGAGCGCTGGAGCGTGCCGATTGTTTGGCTTGAGTATCGGGACGATGAGCGCGGGTTCGCGATCGTCGATTACGAAACCGCCAGCCGCGACGGGCAACCGTTTGAGGACCTGATCAGGAAACGCAGCTATCTGCCGAACCCGGTCACGAGGTTCTGCACAATCGATTTGAAAATTAGGGTCATCCACAAATATCTGAGGATGGTGGGCTGCTCCACCGAAGAGACGCCGGTGGACATGATGACCGGCATCCGCGCCGATGAGCCCCGGCGAGTGGCGAAGATCCGGCACCGAAAGACCACCAGCGAGAGCAAGCACGCAACGATGGTGATGCCCCTGGCGGACGCCGGCGTAGGCGTGCAGGACGTGACTGAATTCTGGAAGGCCCAGCCTTTCGATCTGATACTGCCGACCATTAATGGCCGGACGCTGGAAGGAAACTGCGACCTGTGCTTTCTCAAGGGCGCAAAACAGGTGTACTCGATCATCGCCAGTGACCGGAAGAAGGCCGAATGGTGGGCGCGAATGGAGCGCACCGCAGTTTCCAGCACTAGCGTGACCGGCGACGGCGCGCTGTTCCGCTTCGACCGCCCCAGCTACCAGCAGATGCTCGACTACTCCGATACCCAATTCGACATGTTCGCCAACCACGACGAAGCCATACCCTGCTTCTGCGGAGATTGAAAACTCATCCCGGATAGCAGGCTTTTTCATCGACCCAGATCTGGCCGCCTTCATTCTTATCGATCAGGACTAGCGCCCCATTTGTATCAACTACCTCCCCGCAATACTCGTCCTCGTTGACACGCACGCAAACGAAGTCACCGACGCCAAACGGCTCTGAGCTACCTGCGTTGGTTTCCATAGAACCTCCTCGTGACCGGTGAATTTACCGGACTCAATCAATAGCCCACTTTTTTCAATCACGCCAGCCGGCAGTGCACGCGGCTGCTTGGAGATTTCATGACCTCACTGAAGAAACACCCCTTCGATTTCAAAACTCAGTACGGCCTTGGCTTCGACCCGCAAGACGATGAGATCGTCGTGGACTTCTTCTGCGGCGGTGGCGGCGCCGGTACCGGGCTGGAAATGGGCCTCGGTCGCAAGGTCAGCGTGGCGAAGAACCACAGCGCCAAAGCGATCAGCATGCACACCATCAACCACCCGGGCGCCAAGCACTTCACCACTGATGTGTTCGACGGTGATCCGGATACCGAATGTGACGGCAAAGCCGTGGGCTGGTTCCACATGTCGCCGGACTGCACTCATCACAGCCAGGCCGCTGGCGGTCAGCCCCGCAAACGCGAGATCCGTAACCTGTCATGGATCGGCTTGAAGTGGGCAGGCAAGAAGAAGCCTCGAGTCATCAGCCTGGAAAACGTGAAGCAGATCCTGCAATGGGGCCGGCTGATCGCTAAGCGAGATAAAGCTACCGGTCGCGTCATCAAGCTGGGCGGCGCGGTCGCCGCACCTGGTGAGGTCGTGCCTGTAGATCAGCAGTTCCTGATTCCAGATCCGAAGCAGCGCGGGCGCACATGGCGCCGGTTCGTCGCCCTGCTTGAAGGAATGGGCTACGTCGTCGAATGGAAGGTGATCAGGGCCTGTGATTTCGGCGCGCCCACCAGCCGGGAGCGGTTATTCATGCTTGCCCGTTGCGACGGTCAGCCGATCGTCTGGCCGGAACCCACCCACGCAAAGAAGCCAGCCAAGGGCCAAAAGCCTTGGCGCACAGCAGCGGAGTGCATCGATTTCTCCGATCTGGGAAAAAGCATTTTCGGCCGCAAGAAAGACCTGGCCCCCGCCACGCTAAGGCGCGTAGCGAAAGGAATGAAGAAGTTCGTCATCGACAACCCTGCGCCCTTCATCGTGCCAATTGCCAACTGGTCAGGCGAAACGGTGCAGTCAGCCAATCAGCCGCTGCGCACCGTCACCTCCTATCCGAGAGGCGGGGCCTTTTCAGTTGTCAGCCCGGTGATTGCGCCAGCCACACATCAAGGCAGCGACCGGATCAACGATCCGCTCGAGCCGCTGCCGACAGTGACGTGCGCCAACCGCGGCGAGCTGACCCTGATCAGTCCGACGCTGATTCAGTCAGGCTACGGCGAGCGCCCGGGGCAAGAGCCGCGAGTGCCAGGCGTTGATCAGCCGCTTGGGACGGTGGTCGCGGGCGGCGTGAAACATGCCCTCGCTGCAGCGCACCTGGTGAAGTTCAGATTTGACGATGAAGGCAAACCGCTGGACGAACCGCTGCCGACCATCACAAGCGGCGGTAATTACCAGCGCCCGGCAGGCGCCGCACATGCCATGGGCATCGCTACTGCTTTCATGGCGCAAATGAACGGCGGATTCAACACCACGCACGCGAAAGGCGTCGACGATCCGATGACCACGGTCACGAACACCGGCAGTCAGCAGCAGCTGGTGACGGCAACGCTTGTCACCAACACAACCGGCCACGCCCCATCCGATATCGAGGGGCCGGTGCCGACGCTTACGACCGGCCAGCATCACATGCTCGCCACGGCGCATCTTCTGCACCTGCGCGGCAACTGCGACGCCCGTGATTCCGCCGACCCGCTCCACACGGTCAGCGCCGGCGGGACACACCACGGGCTGGTCACCGCTTTCATGGAGCGCCAATTTGGTGCCAGCGTCGGCCAGCACCTGGATGAGCCAGCGCCAACCATCACGGCGGGCGGCGGGGGCAAGAGCTCGTTGGTTAGCTTCGAACTGTCTCCCGAGCATGAAGAAGGCGCGTTGCGCGTCGCTGCTTTCCTGATCAGCTACTACGGCACCGAGAACATGAGCGGTTGCGATCAGCCAGCGCCGACGATCACCACAAAGGATCGCCTCGGCCTGGTCACCGTGATGGTGAAGGGCACGCCGTACGTGATCGTCGATATCCGGCTGCGGATGCTGCAACCGGCTGAGCTGTACCGGGCACAGGGCTTCCCGACCGACTACATCATCACGCACGGCGCCGACGGTAAGCCGTTCACGAAAACCGAGCAGGTCCATATGTGCGGCAACAGCGTCAGCCCTCCGCCGATGGCCGCCCTCGCCCGCGCCAATGACCCATGGCGTACCAACGTTCAGCACCAGGTGGCCGCATGAAACGCATCTACCTCAGCGGGCCCATGACGGGCCTGCCCGATTACAACTACCCGGCATTCAACGCAGAGGCCGCGCGCCTCCGCGCCCTCGGCTAAAACGTCGAGAATCCCGCCGAGAACCCACTGCCCGCCGACGCGCCCTGGCACATGTGCATGCGTGACGCGATCCGCCAGATGCTCGCCTGCGACACCGTGGCGTTCCTGCCCAGCTGGCGCGAGTCCCGCGGCGCCAACGTAGAAATAGAACTCGCCATCCATCTCGGCATGGCTGTCATTCCAGCAAGCGGCATCGTTTCGCCGCAGGAGGGATCGTGAGCAAACCAATCGTACGAACCACCACCGGCGCGAAGGTCACGCTGACCGTCGAGCTGAGCAACCTCGGATCATGGGGGCCGGACTGCATGCTGGACCAGGTTTACCGGCAGGCTCGGGAAGCAGCGGTAGGTCGCCTGAATCGTGCCTTCAAAGAAGACGCGCGACACATCCGAATTCTTGGCCCGGTGATTGTCGAGGCGATCACCACTGACATAGAGAAAAGAGCATGAGCCAGCACTGTAAGCGCGTGAGCGATTGTCCTGCAGAGCGGCTGGCGCAGTGTCGCGGCGGGGATATCCGCGCAGTGGTGGAGGAGCGGACGCCGCAGGATTACGCGATCGAGCACGCCGGCTACCTTGCCACAGCAGCGGACAGTGTCCAGGAGGCGTACAAGGCCTATTCATTGGCTCAGATGAATCTAACTGAAGGCGGCGATGACGGCGAAGGCGAGTTGTCTGATCTGGTCGACGGCGCCCGAGATGATCTGCATGAGGCGCTTCAAGACCTCCGCGGTATGGCCTACGAATTCAGAAAACGCCGCGACCGCGCAATCCCGCAGTAACCCCGCCGCCCGTTCGGCCCCACCCTATCCCTATTGCCTGCTGCGTATGCGGCGAGGCGGAGCTTTGCCAATGGAACTTGAAGCCATAACCACGGAGACCCAGCTGTGCGCGGTGTTCATGCTGGAGTTCAACAGTTTGCCTGGCTGGACCTGCCACCCGGAGGCAGCAGGATTCGACGTATTGGTCGTGCATGAGGACGGCCGCCAGATCGGTGTGGAAGCCAAGCTCGCTTTGAATGCGAAGGTTGCCGATCAAATCCTTCCGGCGCTGGGTGATGAGTTCTACGGCCGGCCCGGTCCAGATCACCGCCTCGTTATCGTCAACAAGATTTCGGATGCAAGCGATGGCATCAGGAAGATGCTTGAACACCTTGGCGTGCGCGTGCTGGTAGCGAGCAAGTACTCCAGGGTCAAAGGTTGCTCACATGGGTTCGGCATCGACTCCGAGCTGTTTTGGCCGGAGAAGACGATTCCACGCTGGGGATATTCCAACCGAATGTTCGACTGGTGGCCCACCGAACGCTGCCGGGTGCCTTCCGTTGTCACCACTCTGCCGGCGGGCGTTCCGTCTCCCATCCGGCTCACACCCTGGAAAGAGTCAGCCCTTCGAGTGATCGCGCAGATGCGCCATCAGGGTTTCATCACCGCCAAACAGATTGCCTCCTATGGCATCGGTGTGACGGCATGGACCCAGGCTCCCGGCAGCAAGCCCGGATGGCTCGCTCGCGGAACTTCCCGAGGGCAGTGGATTGAGACAGAGCACATGCCCGCATTCGATAAACAGCACCCCGACGTCTACGCCTTGGCTGTTTCAGAGGTTGCCGCGAAGGCTTTGGAGCCCCTGGAGCTGACGCGATGAGCGCGATAATCAGTGAGTGTGGCTTGTACCGCTACCGGCTTGACCGCGAATGCGGCTTGCCATTCGAAGGCAGCAAGGTGTTTGCCTACTTCGGCATCAACCCATCGACTGCGGACGCCACGCTGGACGACGCGACCGTTCGCAAGTGGCGCGGCTTCACCGTCCGGAATGGTGGTCATCGGTTCATCGTCGGAAATGTCTTTTGCTACCGCGCGACGGACCCGCGCGATATCGGATTTTCGAACGACCTTCGAACGTATGTAAATGGGCTGCCCACTCCTTCGAACCACCAGGTCAACCTGGCACACATCCGCCAGATGATTGACGAGGCCGATGTGTTGGTTCCGTGCTGGGGCAACACCATCAAGGTTGCCAAAGGCGTCAGTTACTGTTTTGCGGAGATGCTCGCGCTGCTCACGGACAGCGGAAAGCCGGTGCTGCACTTCGGCACCACCAAATCAGGACAGCCTCAGCACCCGCTGATGCTTGGCTACGACACTCCGCTCCTGCCGTGGGTGACACCATGACCGACATCAAAGAACGCCCGATCCTGTTCTCGGCGCCGATGGTGCGCGCCATCCTGGAGGGCCGGAAGACAGTCACGCGCCGCGAGGTGAAGAAACGGGCAGCGCTCGATTGCCTGGCTGCCGGTTTCGAGCCTGCCTTTCTCGCGCTGCCCGGCAATGCGGACATGTGTCCCTATGGTCAGCCCGGCGAACGACTGTGGGTGCGCGAGACATGGGGCGTGATCAGTCACGACTTCGACGAGCATGGAAACATGGTCGATTGGAAGCCTGATCGACCGGCGTCGGCAATTCGCGAAATGCGCTTCGGCCAAGGCTACTACTCAGGGCATGTGATCTATCGAGCCGACGGCGAGGCGACATGGGCCGGTGACGACGACGGTGGTGGGGATGACCGTTCCGCTTGGAAGCCAAGCATTCACATGCCGCGCATCGCTAGCCGCATCCTGCTGGAGATTACAGCCGTGCGCGTCGAGCGGCTGCAGGACATTACCTACGAGGAGGCTGTGGCAGAAGGTGTGCACAGAGACAGCGCCTGTCGAATGTGGACCGCGACGGATGAAGGCGGAGCCTGCCGCAAGTATCCGGTTCTTGCGTTCCGAGATCTTTGGTCAGGGATCAACGGCGCAGAGGCATGGGACGCTAACCCATGGGTCTGGGTCGTCGAGTTCGAGCGGGTGACGCGATGAACAGCGGCTCCGCCGTTATCTCCCCGCGCCCAGCTCAAAATCCGGGCTTTTCGACCTGCTCTGAAACACCGGGTCTTTTCTGATGTAACGGAGCCAAGCCCCAAACGCGGCCTGCTGACGAAGATGCGCCGTCTGCCACTGCCTACCGCCAAACGAAGTCTTATCGATCGACATCAGCTCTGCAGTGGCTTGGTTGAGCTCGTTTAGCAAGTCCTTGCTGTTTTCCGAATGTATATCTGAGGCAAGCATATTTTGGCTCGTGACAAAGGGATAACTAGGACGACCTCATCGCCGTTTCATTGCAACTGGCCATAACCGCCTGACGGGCGGTAGCAATCTGCCATCCATACGGATGCATCCCCCTACCCATCTATCCACATGCCTGCCGGTGTACGGCGGGCGGAGTACTCCCATGCTCGAAACAATTGAGGTGTCGCGCGTGAAGCGCTTCGCCGCGAACACAGTCGGCCGCGACATTGCCGTTGGCGACATTCACGGTCACTTCACCCGGTTGCAGGCTGCACTGGACGCCATCGGCTTCGATCCAACTGTTGACCGGCTTTTCAGCGTCGGCGATCTGGTAGACCGCGGACCGGAGTGCGAGGACGTCATCAAGTGGTTGAACAAGCCATGGTTTCACCCGGTGCGCGGCAACCATGACGATTACGTGGTGCGCTTCGACACCTGCGATATCGGCAACTGGATGCACAACGGCGGCACCTGGTTCGTCGGCCTGCCGCGCGATGAGCAGCAGAACTATCAGGTGATGTTCCAGGATCTGCCAATTGCGATTGAGGTTGAAACCACCCAAGGCATCGTCGGCATCATTCACGCCGACTGCGTCTTCGATACCTGGTCGCAGATGAAGAGTGAGCTGGAATCGCCCCAAAGCTACAAGCGCCTGAAGCTGGTGCAGAACACTTGCATGTGGTCGCGCAGCCGGTATGAGCAACAGGATTGCCGGCCGATCCCCGATGTCCGCGCCGTCGTAGTCGGCCACACGCCAATCGAGCAGCCCTGCGTGCTGGGCAATGTGTATCACATCGACACCGGCGGCTGGTTCAAAGACGGAAGCGGCCACTTCACGATGCTGGATCTAGCCACCCTGCAACCACTCAACCCTGCATAGACCCCGGACGGAGGTAGCCATGTTTCTGACAGCACAAGAAGTGGCCGATCTGACGGGCTATCTTAAGCCAAGCGCCCAGATCAAATGGCTGGAGGCCGAGCGGTACGGATACGCAGTCGGCGGGGATGGGCACCCAAAGGTGCTGCGCGATGTTGTGATATCGCGCCTCGGTGGGATTCAATCGAAGAAAGGACCGCAGTTGCGGCTTGCTTGAGGAATGGATATGCGCCCGCGCAAAAAAGACCGGCACCTGCCGGCGTGCATGTATTTCAAGCACGGGGCTTACTACCTGGTGCGCAAGGGGAAATGGAAGCGCCTGGACACGGACTACCAGGCCGCCTTGATGGCGTACGCGCGGGAGCAAGGCCGGGCTGGGAAAGGTGGGATGGCTGAGCTGATCGATGACGCGCTTGCGTACATGAAGCCCAAGCTGGCCGCCAACACGATCGAGCAGTACCGCTCTGCAGCTGAGCGGCTTAAAGATCAGATGGCGGAATTCGAACCCCGCGATGTGCTACCCCGCCACGTAGCGGCAATTAAGATGCACGGAGCCGCCACGCCGAACATGAACAACCGGATCATCTCGTTTCTGCGAATGGTGTTCGCCTACGCGCTGGAAAAGGGTCTCGTCGACTCCAACCCGTGCATCGGCATCAAGCGCCACCCGGAGAAAAAGCGCGACCGGTATCTCACCGACGCTGAATTCAACGCGATCTGCGCCGTCGCCAGCGACAACATGCGCTGCATTTATGAGATGTGCTACCTGACCGGGCAGCGGATCAGCGATGTGCTGGGCATCCGCCTGGCCGACATATCGGCCGAGGGGATCGCCTTCACCCAGCAGAAAACCAAAGCGCGGCTGGTCGTGCGCATGACACCAGACCTTGAGGCTCTGATCGTGCGCATCAAGGCCCTGCCCCGGAGAGTTCGCGGGCTGACGTTGTTCACTGCCCGCAGCGCGGGCAAACCTGTGGCTTACGCGACCGTGAAGGACGCTTTCCGGGCCGACTGCAAGAAAGCGGCAGTGACCGGCGCCACCCTCCACGATCTTAGGGCCAAGTCACTGACCGATACCGACAAGCAGGGCAACAATGCTCAAAAGCTGGGCGGCCACACCGATGCCAAAATGACCGCCCGTTACCTACGGCTGAGAGAAATCGACATAGCTGAGCCGCCAACAATGCCGAAAAAATCCCTGTAGTATTAGACAGCTAACCCTTGTCAAAAAGACAGATTGAGTTCAGCCCTTTGAATACGGACCTATCCAGCCATACCCCGATGATGCAGCAATACTGGCGGCTGAAAAATCAGCACCCCGACCAGCTGATGTTCTATCGCATGGGTGACTTCTACGAGATCTTCTACGAAGACGCCAAGAAGGCGGCCAAGCTGCTCGACATCACGTTGACCGCGCGCGGCCAGTCAGCGGGGCAAAGCATTCCCATGTGCGGCATCCCCTATCACGCGGCGGAAGGCTATCTGGCCAAGCTGGTGAAACTGGGCGAGTCGGTGGTCATCTGCGAACAGATCGGCGATCCGGCGACCAGCAAAGGACCGGTTGATCGTCAGGTGGTGCGCATCATCACGCCGGGGACCGTCAGCGACGAAGCCTTGCTGGACGAGCGTCGGGACAACCTGATCGCCGCCGTGCTGGGTGACGAACGCCTGTTCGGGCTTGCCGTGCTGGACATCACCAGCGGCAATTTCACCGTGCTGGAAATCAAGGGCTGGGAAAACCTGCTGGCCGAGCTCGAGCGCATCAATCCGGTGGAGCTGCTGATTCCCGATGACTGGCCCCAAGGGCTGCCAGCGGAAAAACGCCGTGGTGCCCGTCGTCGTGCGCCGTGGGATTTCGAGCGCGATTCGGCGCACAAAAGCCTGTGTCAGCAGTTCTCCACTCAGGACCTGAAAGGCTTCGGCTGCGAGAACCTGACCCTGGCGATCGGCGCGGCCGGCTGCCTGCTGGGTTACGCCAAGGAAACCCAGCGCACGGCCTTGCCGCACCTGCGCAGCCTGCGCCATGAGCGTCTCGACGACACGGTGATTCTGGACGGTGCCAGCCGCCGCAATCTGGAACTCGACACCAACCTGGCGGGCGGGCGCGACAACACGCTGCAGTCGGTGATGGATCGCTGCCAGACCTCCATGGCCACGCGCCTGCTGACCCGCTGGCTGAACCGCCCACTGCGCGATCTAAATATCCTGCAGGCCCGCCAAGAGTCGATTGGCTGCTTCCTTGAGCGCTACCGCTTCGAGAACCTGCAGCCGCAACTGAAAGAGATCGGCGACATCGAGCGCATTCTCGCGCGTATCGGCCTGCGCAATGCCCGCCCCCGGGACCTGGCGCGGCTGCGTGACGCCCTGAGCGCACTGCCCGAGTTGCAGCTGGCACTGGCCGAGCTTGAAGCGCCGCACATCCAGCAACTGGCGAAAACCGCGAGCACTTACCCGGAGCTGGCCGACCTGCTGCAACGCGCGATCATCGACAACCCGCCTGCCGTGATTCGCGACGGCGGCGTACTGAAGACCGGTTACGACGCCGAGCTCGACGAGTTGCTGTCCCTGAGCGAGAACGCCGGGCAGTTCCTCATCGATCTGGAAACGCGGGAGAAGGCGCGCACAGGGCTGGCTAACCTCAAGGTCGGCTACAACCGCGTGCACGGCTACTTCATCGAACTGCCGAGCAAGCAGGCGGAGCAGGCGCCGGCCGATTACATCCGCCGCCAGACGCTTAAAGGCGCCGAGCGCTTTATCACCCCGGAGCTCAAGGAGTTTGAAGACAAGGCGTTGTCGGCCAAGAGCCGCGCGCTGGCTCGGGAAAAGATGCTCTATGAGACGCTGCTGGAAGACCTGATCGGTCACTTGGCGCCGCTGCAGGACACCGCCGCCGCGCTGGCGGAGCTGGATGTGCTGAGTAACCTGGCCGAGCGCGCGCTGAACCTGGACCTCAACCGTCCGCGCTTCACCGACGAGCCGTGCATGCGCATCGAGCAAGGTCGTCACCCGGTGGTGGAGCAGGTCTTGTCGTCGCCGTTCGTGGCCAACGACCTAGACCTCAATGACAACACGCGCATGCTGGTGATCACCGGTCCTAACATGGGCGGTAAATCCACCTACATGCGCCAGACCGCTTTGATCGTGTTGCTGGCGCATATCGGCAGCTTCGTGCCGGCGGCGAGCTGCGAGCTTTCGCTGGTCGACCGTATCTTCACGCGTATCGGCTCAAGTGATGACCTGGCCGGCGGACGCTCCACCTTCATGGTGGAGATGAGCGAGACGGCGAACATCCTGCACAACGCCACCGACAAAAGCCTGGTGCTGATGGATGAAGTCGGACGCGGCACCAGCACCTTCGACGGGCTTTCCCTGGCGTGGGCTGCGGCGGAATGCCTCGCCCAGCTGCGTGCGTACACGTTATTCGCCACGCATTACTTCGAGCTGACCGTGTTGCCGGAGAGCGAACCGCTGGTGGCTAACGTGCATCTGAATGCCACCGAGCACAACGAGCGCATTGTGTTCCTGCACCGCGTGCTGCCGGGCCCGGCGAGTCAAAGTTATGGTCTTGCCGTGGCGCAACTGGCGGGTGTGCCGGGGCGCGTCATCACGCGGGCCAAGGAGCATCTGTTGCGTCTGGAGACCACCAGCCTGCCCCACGAACAGCCCAAGGCCAAGCCGGGCAAACCGCCGCTACCGATGCAGAGCGATATGTTCGCAAGTTTGCCGCACCCTGTTCTGGACGAGTTGTCGAACCTGAAGATCGACGACCTGACGCCGCGACAGGCGCTTGAGTTGTTGTATTCGATGAAGACACGCATCTAACGCCATTCGTAACAAGCTGTTAGAATCCCGCGCGGTTCGGGACGCTGTGAGCTTTTAGCCTGGCTTTACAGCGCACCTGGCCGCGTTTGAACGCAGCGAACCAAGGTCGGACATCGCCGCGCAGGACACCTTGCCTGCCGCGTTGCTCGAGAAGCTGAGTTTTACGGCCGGGGGACGTCCCGTACCTGGCAAGCCGGACTGAACGGCCTTGCTGCCGCCGCCTGAGGAGAGAATTAGAAATGACCTTCGTCGTCACCGACAACTGCATCAAGTGCAAGTACACCGACTGCGTAGAAGTCTGTCCGGTGGACTGCTTTTACGAAGGCCCGAACTTCCTGGTGATTCACCCGGACGAGTGCATCGACTGCGCCCTGTGCGAGCCTGAATGCCCTGCGAACGCGATCTTCTCGGAAGACGAGATTCCGGCCGGTATGGAGAATTTCATTCAGCTGAACGCAGAGCTGGCTGACGTCTGGCCCAACATCACGGAACGCAAAGACGCGCTGCCGGATGCGGCGCAGTGGGATGGCAAGACCGGCAAGATAGCCGATCTGGAGCGCTAAGCGCTTGCTGATAAAAAGGGCCCTTCGGGGCCTTTTTGCGTTGGGCCTCCACACGGCGTCACTTTTCTGCAGGCGAAAAAAAGGGGCGGTTTGACCCGCCCACATTTTTTCCATAATCCCTTCAATCCTTTTTCATCATCCTGATGAATCGCATCCTGCGCTGTCCTTGAGCAGTCGTCCTTGACCGCCTGTACCAATCCGTCGGTACAGGACTGATCTTAGTGATTTAAACGGTCAGGGCAAGGCCCGAGAGTTTTCAGGAAAATTCAGACGCTGGCTGGCACTCTCTTGAAATGATCAATCGAATCAACGGGATAACGACTGGATTGCAACTGAAGGAGATATGATCCGCCAAAGAAGAGACGATAACTCACATTACGCGTAAGAAACGGCTTACAGCCTGAGTAAGCATCACTAACCTGATTGTGCAAATGAACGTCGACCCATCAAATCGCTGTCATGGGACATCCATCAAAAACACTTTCAACCGACATAAAAAAGCCCCGACTCGTCGGGGCTTTCGTGTTGCTCGATGTAACTTACGCCAACTCTCTACGCTTATTGAAAGAGTGACTCGCTGGACAAGCCGTTCTTCTCGAGAATCTCGCGAAGGCGCTTCAACCCTTCCACTTGAATCTGGCGTACACGCTCGCGGGTCAGGCCGATTTCCAGTCCGACGTCCTCCAGCGTGCTGCTTTCATGCCCGCGCAGCCCGAACCGACGGACAACGACTTCACGCTGTTTGTCGGTCAACTCGGACAGCCATTGATCGATACTCTGGGAGAGATCATCGTCCTGAAGTAGCTCGCACGGGTCGGTAGGACGATCGTCCGTGAGCGTGTCCAGCAGCGTTTTGTCGGAGTCAGGCCCCAGAGACACATCTACCGAGGACACGCGCTCGTTGAGGCCCAGCATGCGCTTGACCTCACCGACCGGCTTCTCCAGCAGGTTGGCGATTTCTTCGGGAGAGGGTTCGTGGTCCAGCTTCTGCGTCAGCTCCCGCGCGGCGCGCAGGTAGACGTTGAGCTCCTTGACCACATGAATCGGCAGGCGGATCGTGCGCGTCTGGTTCATGATCGCGCGCTCGATGGTCTGACGGATCCACCACGTGGCGTAGGTAGAGAACCGGAATCCGCGCTCCGGATCGAATTTTTCGACCGCTCGAATGAGGCCCAAATTGCCCTCCTCGATCAGGTCCAGCAATGACAGACCACGATTGACGTAGCGTCTGGCGATTTTCACGACCAGCCGCAGATTGCTCTCAATCATGCGTTTGCGCCCAGCCGGATCGCCGCTTTGCGACAGTCGCGCAAAGTGGACTTCTTCTTCCGGGGAGAGCAGGGGGGAAAAACCGATTTCATTGAGATACAGCTGCGTAGCATCCAGTGCCCGCGTGTAGTCAATGTACTTATGCTGTTTGAGCGCTGCAGAGTTTTTCGGTTTTGCACGAACAGAAGGTGTAGCTGGCTTCTCATCCGTTGCAGAATCCAGGACGATTACGGGCTCCATCAGGAGGACCTCGTCGTCTATGTCAAACTCCGGCACTTCTTTGCTGAGAGCCATTGTTATAGTCCTTTGGTGAGTTCGACCTCAAGCTCCAGTGACGCCTTCTTCCATGGCAGCACTTGAGCCTGTCCCCTCTACGCAGGAACAGGCTGACAACCGATCAGCGACGTGGCAAGAATTCCAGTGGATCTACCGGTTTACCCTGGCGGCGAATCTCGAAATGCAGTTTCACCCGGTCAGTCCCCGTTGAGCCCATCTCGGCAATACTTTGCCCTGCCTTGACCTGTTGTCCCTCCCGAACCAAGAGCCGACGGTTATGTCCGTATGCACTGACGTAGGTATCGCTGTGTTTGATGATGACCAACTCGCCGTAGCCCCTTAATCCACTCCCGGCGTATACCACGGTCCCATCAGACGCGGCCAAAACAGGCTGTCCCAAATCACCAGCGATATCAATTCCTTTATTCAAACTACCGTTTGAAGAGAACTTGCTGATCAAAACGCCGCTTGTTGGCCATGTCCAGCCGCTCGGAGAGCGGGCGCCGGTGACCACGGTTGTGTTGACCG
>NZ_JASCOY010000098.1:0-16291 GCF_029960075.1 Pseudomonas sp. PS02290 | reverse complement strand
ATCAAACGGTGTTGCTAAAATAAGAAATTCTACCGCCGCCATTAAACACGCTGTGTGTGGAAGGCGAGTTTTAAACATTCGTGTAAGGGCGGAGGGCGAAAAAAGCGGGATGTATGGGGGAGGGGTGCTCAAACAGCAGAAGGCGGGGGCGTGCGGGTAAAACGTGGCCCCGTCGAAGCGGCGAGCGCTTCGGCGGGGCACAACCGGATCAGCCCTTGTAGGCCGCTACCGATTTGGTGATCGCTTCGCGAGCGGCGTCAGCGCCAGCCCAGCCTTCGATCTTCACCCATTTGCCTTTTTCGAGGTCTTTGTAGTTCGCGAAGAAGTGCTCGATCTGCTGGATCAGCAGCGGTGGCAGATCGGTGTATTCCTTCACGTCCACGTACAGCTGGGACAGCTTGTCGTGCGGGACTGCGATGACTTTGGCATCGCCGCCGCCGTCGTCGGTCATGTTCAGCACGCCGACCGGACGGGCACGGATCACGGAACCCGGAGCCACCGGATAAGGCGTCACCACCAGCACGTCGAGGGGGTCACCGTCGTCAGCCAGGGTGTTAGGGATGAAACCGTAGTTGGCCGGGTAGAACATCGGGGTGGCCATGAAACGGTCAACGAAAAGGCAGTCGCTTTCTTTGTCGATTTCGTACTTGATCGGCGCGTGGTTGGCCGGGATCTCGATTGCGACGTAGATGTCATTCGGCAGGTCTTTACCGGCCGGAATCTTGCTGTAGCTCATTGGGCTTTGCCCCCTTGGTTGACCATTCAGAATCTGGCATGCAACGCCAAAAAGTGGCCCGGATTATAGGCACATTCCCGGAGCGTTGCCATGCGTGACGGCAGGCTTCAGGCGTCGTGTTGAGCCTGATAGACCGGGTTGTCGCGCTGAAGTGCCGTCAACCGCGCCAACGGGTCCTGCCGATAGAACGCTTTCAGTTGCCCGTAGACGGCAGGATAAGCCTCGACGAGCAAATCCGGGGCGCTGAAGAAGTATTCGCTGATGACCGCGAAAAATTCAGCGGGGTTTTCCGCAGCGTAGGGGTCGATGGCGGTCTCGGCGTCCGGGTCGGCGTCGAGTTGCCGATTGAGATCGTCGTATGCGCTCTGCATGGCGCTGGCCCAGTCACTGACGCGCATGTCGGGGTGCAGCGGTGGTAGGCCGTTCGCCTCGCCGTTGAGCATGTCCAGCTTGTGCGCCAGTTCGTGGATCACTAGGTTGTAGGCTTCCCATCCTCCGCTCGTCAGCACACCCGGCCAGGCCAGAATCACCGGGCCCTGGGACCACGCCTCTCCGCTGTGCTCGCCGTCCCATTCGTGTTCGATGCCGCTGGCATCGCGATGGCGTTGCGGGCTGATGAAATCGTCGCCGTAAAGGATGATTTCGTGAAAACCCTGATACCAGTTCAGATCGCCCAGGGCGAGCAACGGCAGCTGCGCCTGAGCGGCGAGAAACAGCCGCGATTCGTCATCCAGTTCGACGCCTTCCAGCGCCGTCAGGTGTTTGGCCTGCAGAAACAGCACGCAGCTGTCGAGCAGGTAGCGGTCTTCTTCGGCGCTCAGCCCGTCGAGGATCGGCAGGCGCTGGCGTACGCGCTCCCACAGTTGCGGATCGACCGGATGGCGGGCCAGCGTGCGCCGTTTGCGCCATTCCCGGAACGACCACATGGGCTCAGCGCGCCTCGGCGGAGCGACCTGCGCGGCTGCGGATCAGACCGATGATCATCGGCAGCAGCGAGATCAGGATGATCGCCAACACCAGCAGTGTCAGGTTCTTCTTGATGAACGGGATATTGCCGAAGAAGAAGCCCAGGGTGACCAGCCCGCCGACCCACAGCACCGACCCCAGTACGCTGAAGCCGAGAAAGCGCAGGTAAGGCATGCGGCCAAGACCAGCCACGAAGGGGGCGAAGGTGCGGATGATCGGCAGGAAGCGCGCGAGGGTGACGGTTTTGCCGCCGTGGCGACCGTAGAATTCCTGTGTTTTGGTCAGGTAATCGCGACGGAAGATTTTCGAATTCGGGTTGCTGAACAGCTTGTCGCCGGCCGTGCGGCCGATGATGTAGTTGGTGCTGTCACCGAGAATCGCCGCTGCCATCAGCAGGCAGGCCAGCAACACCGGGTCCATGCCGCCACCGGCGGCGACCGCGCCCGCAATAAACAGCAGCGAATCGCCGGGCAGGAAAGGCATCACTACCAGGCCGGTTTCGCAAAAGATCACCAGGAACAGAATCGCGTAAACCCAGGTGCCGTATTGGGTCACAAGCAGGTCGAGGTAAACGTCGAGGTGAAGAATCAGATCAAGCGGATTGAAATCCATGTAGGCACCTGGTTTTGAGACCCGATCCGGGTCGTGCGGGGCGAAGAGGGGAAATGTGCGCGGCAGTATAAAGGCATGCAGCAGCGATGTCCGCTGACACGCTGCCGCGCCTGCACGTTGAGTCGCCTGTATCCGCGAATAAAAAACGGCCTCCGAAGAGGCCGTTGCTTGTCGCCCGATTACGCTAAATCAAAAGAAGCCCAGCGGATTGATGTCGTAGCTCACCAGCAGGTTTTTCGTCTGCTGATAGTGCTCGAGCGCGACCTTGTGGGTTTCGCGGCCGACGCCGGATTTCTTGTAACCGCCGAACGCCGCATGGGCCGGGTACAAGTGATAGCAGTTGGTCCACACACGACCGGCCTTGATCGCCCGGCCTACGCGGTAGGCGCGATTGATGTCGCGGGTCCAGACGCCGGCGCCCAGGCCAAACTCGGTGTCGTTGGCGATGGCCAAGGCTTCCGCTTCGTCCTTGAAAGTGGTCACGCTCACCACCGGGCCGAAGATTTCTTCCTGGAAGACGCGCATCTTGTTGTTGCCTTTGAGCAGCGTCGGCTGGATGTAGTAACCGGTCGCCAGCGAGCCTTCAAGCTTCTCGACCTTGCCGCCGGTCAGCAGCTCGGCGCCTTCGCCCTGGGCGATTTCGAGGTACGAAAGAATCTTGTCGAACTGCTGTTGCGACGCCTGCGCACCGACCATGGTCTCGGTGTCCAGCGGATCGCCGCGCTGGATCTTCAGCACCTTCTTCATCACCACTTCCATGAACTGCGGGTAGATCGACTCCTGAACCAGGCAGCGGGACGGGCAGGTGCAGACTTCGCCCTGGTTGAAGAACGCCAGCACCACGCCTTCAGCGGCTTTGTCGATGAATTCCGGCTCGGCCTGCATGATGTCTTCGAAGAAGATGTTCGGCGACTTGCCGCCCAGCTCCACAGTGGACGGGATGATGCTGTCGGCCGCCAGTTTCATGATGTGCGAACCCACCGGCGTCGAACCGGTGAAGGCGATCTTGGCGATGCGTTTGCTGCTGGCCAGGGCTTCACCCGCTTCGCGGCCATAACCCTGCACGACGTTGAGCACGCCTTTGGGCAGCAGATCGCCGATCAGCTCCATCAGCACGGTGATGCCCAGCGGCGTTTGCTCGGCCGGCTTGAGGACGATGCAATTACCGGCGGCGAGGGCGGGCGCAAGTTTCCAGGCGGCCATCAAAAGCGGGAAATTCCACGGGATGATCTGCCCGACCACGCCAAGCGGCTCGTGAATGTGATACGCCACGGTGTTGCCGTCGATCTCCGCAGCGGAGCCCTCCTGGGCACGCAGCACGCCGGCGAAATAACGGAAGTGATCGACGGCGAGGGGGATGTCCGCGTTGAGGGTTTCGCGCACGGCTTTGCCGTTGTCCCAGGTCTCGGTGACCGCCAGCAATTCCAGATTCTGTTCGATGCGGTCAGCGATTTTCAGCAGGGTCAGCGAGCGTTCCTGCACCGAGGTTTTGCCCCACGCATCGGCCGCGGCATGGGCGGCGTCGAGGGCCTTGTCGATGTCTTCAGCGGTGGAGCGAGGGAATGTTGCGATGAGTTTGCCGGTGATCGGCGAGGTGTTTTCAAAGTATTGGCCTTTGACCGGCGGCACGAATTCGCCACCGATGTAATTGCCGTACTGGGTCTTGAAGGTGACGATTGAGCCTTCAGTACCGGGGTGGGCATAACGCATGGTGAATATCTCCTTGCTCTTGTGATTGTCTGGGGATAACGCGTTGCGGCGTATGACTAGGTCGCATGGCTAGAGCGTAGAGCAAAGCGCGGGCCACTGCCGTCTGACGCCCGTTTTACGGGGATTTTGTGGGTGGATCGTCTGGTTCTGACCGAGTGGTGTATCAACGGCGGGGCGGATCGAGTGACACTTTGTACCCTTCGCGTGACAACTCAGCGGACCCCGCCTTTCGCAGCATTGCAATGGATCCGGGCGAGGAGGATGCTGAGTCGCAAATCCTCTGCAGAGCCCCGGCTCAGGGTGAAGAATAAAAATGCACAGCAATCACCTGACGCGCCACGCCGAACAAGTGCTGACCGTTACCCAGGGCAAAACACCCCATCACCTTGCCACCGACCCTTCCATTGCCCGTTCATGGTTGCGGTGTCTGGAGGACTATCACCTCGACCCCGCGCAAGCCATGGCGCCGACCGTGCTTGAGCACGCGCGGGTGCTGGAAAGTCGCGAGCAGTTGCAGCAGGTCCTGACCATCGCCGGCGACGAGATGAACAGCCTGCACCGTCAGCTTGCCGGCGGCAGCGCGGTGCTGCTGACCGATGCCCGCGGGATCATCCTCAACTGCGTGACCGAGCCAGGCGATCGACGGATTTTCGAGCGCGCCGGTCTGTGGCTGGGCGCCGACTGGAGCGAGGCGCGGGAGGGCACTAATGGCATCGGCACCTGCCTGGTCGAGCGTCAGTCGGTGACGATCCATCGCGACGAGCATTTTCGCGGGCGCCATACCGGACTGACCTGTTCGGCGAGCCCGGTGTTCGATCCCCATGGCGATCTGCTTGCGGTGCTGGACGTGTCATCGGCCCGTCACGACGTGTCCCGGCAGAGCCAGTTTCACACCATGGCGCTGGTGAATCTGTCAGCGAAGATGATCGAAAGCAGTTATTTCCTGCGCCATTTCAATGACCAGTGGCTGCTGCGTTTTCACCTTCAGGCCGGCGCGGTTGGTCTGTTCAGCGAAGGGCTGCTGGCGTTTGATGGCGAAGGTCGCGTCAGTGCGCTGAACCAGAGCGCGTTGAATCTGCTCGGCTTGAGCCGTGACGAACGGGTCGGGCAGGGCGTGGAATCGTTGTTTGACTGCTCGCGGGATGAACTGCTGAGCCGCGCTGCGCCGGATGCCGCCGCCAGTTGGCCGCTGCGCACGCGTGATGGGCGGGGATTCTTCGCCGTGCTGCGTGGGCAATCGCGTACCGAACTGAGGGGCCTTGCTACGCCGGTGGTCAGCAAGATGGCGGTGCCGCTCCCTTCAAACGACATCTGCCTGGGCGATGCGTCGCTGCTAACTGATTTCCGTCGCGCGCTGAAGGTATTCGAGCGTGACGTGCCGTTGCTGATCAACGGTGAAACGGGCTCTGGCAAAGAGGCGTTTGCCAAGGCAGTGCATCAGGCGAGTCAGCGCTCCGCCAAGCCATTCGTGGCGCTGAACTGCGCGGCCATTCCGGAAAGCCTGATCGAGAGCGAGCTGTTCGGGTATCGCGGCGGCAGCTTTACCGGCGCGCGTAAAGAAGGCATGCGCGGCAAGCTGCAACAGGCCGATGGCGGCACGTTGTTTCTGGATGAGATAGGCGATATGCCGGTGGCCTTGCAGACCCGTTTACTGCGAGTGCTGGAAGACCGGCTGGTAGTGCCCATCGGCGGCGAGCCGCAGGCGGTGGATGTACGACTGATCAGCGCGACCCACCGGAATCTGCTGGAGCGGGTGGAGGACGGCAGCTTTCGTGAGGATTTGTTTTATCGGCTCAACGGGCTGGAAATCGCTTTGCCGCCATTGAGAGAGCGGAGTGATAAGGCGCAGTTGCTGGAGTTGTTGTTGAAACAGGAGGCGGGCGGGCTTTCGATTGAGCTTGAAGCGAAGACGAGGCAAGCGCTGCTCGACTTCAACTGGCCCGGCAACGTGCGGCAGATGCGCAACGTGCTGCGTACGCTGGCGGCGCTGTGTGATGAAGGGCGAGTTGGTTTTGATGATCTGCCGGTGGCGATTCGGCGGGGGAGTGTGCAGACGATGCCCGATGAGGCCCATTCGCCCCTGGATGACGCCGAACGCGCAGCGCTCATCTCCACCCTGGAAACCCAGCGCTGGCACATGACTCACGCCGCCCGGGAGCTGGGGGTGAGCCGGAATACGCTGTACAGAAAGCTGCGCAAGCATGGGATTAATCGCTAAGGACCCTCGGTGGATGAAGCCGGTGTGAGTTCTCTCGGTGCTGCGGTGTGGCACCTGACGCCTTCCCGGCTAAAGCCGGTCCCACTAGGGCGTCGCGTTCAGCCAGTAGGACCGGCTTCAGCCGGGAAGAGGCCGGTCTGATCGCCATCAGTTCTGCGGCGTAGCACCTGACGCCTTCCCGGCTAAAGCCGGTCCTACCATGGCGTTCACTCGCTCTCGGTAATTCCCCCGTGCGCATCCACTGCCTTCTACGCTAACCTGCGGCCCATGTTCTAAGAGGTCGGTCATGCACATTCATATTCTGGGTATCTGCGGCACGTTCATGGGTTCGCTGGCGGTGCTCGCCAAGGATCTGGGCCATAAAGTCACGGGCTCCGATGCCAACGTCTACCCGCCGATGAGCACACAGCTCGAAGCGCAGGGCATTCAGTTGATGCAGGGTTACGACCCCTCGCACCTCGAACCGGCACCGGATCTGGTGGTGGTCGGCAACGCCATGTCGCGCGGCAATCCCGCGGTCGAATATGTCCTGAACAAGGGCCTGCCTTACGTTTCCGGGCCGCAGTGGCTGGCCGATCACGTCCTTCGCGGTCGCTGGGTGCTGGCCGTCGCAGGCACCCACGGCAAAACCACCACCAGCAGCATGCTCGCCTGGGTGCTGGAACACGCCGGCATGGCACCGGGCTTCCTGATCGGCGGCGTACCGCAGAACTTCGATGTCTCGGCGCGTCTCGGTGATACGCCGTTCTTCGTCGTCGAGGCGGATGAATACGACAGCGCCTTCTTCGACAAGCGCTCCAAGTTCGTCCATTACGGCCCGCGCACCGCCATCCTCAACAACCTGGAATTCGATCACGCCGACATCTTCCCCGATCTCCCGGCCATCGAGCGGCAGTTCCACCACCTCGTGCGCACCATTCCGAGCGAAGGCCTGGTCATTCACCCGACCACCGAGCCCGCGCTTGAGCGCGTGATTCAAATGGGCTGCTGGACGCCGGTGCAAACCACGGGCGAGGGCGGTCAATGGCAGGCGAACCTGCTCAGCGATGACGGCTCAACATTCGAGGTGCTGTTTGAAGGTGCGGTCCAGGGCGTCGTCGACTGGGGCATGACCGGCCAGCACAACGTCGCCAATGCCTTGGCGACCCTCGCCGCCGCCCGCCACGTGGGCGTCGTGCCGCAGCAGGGCGTTGAAGCGCTGAGTGCGTTCAAGAGCGTGAAGCGGCGCATGGAAAAGGTCGCCGAGGTGCGCGGCATCATCATCTACGACGACTTCGCCCACCACCCGACCGCCATCGCCACCACGCTGGACGGTCTGCGCAAGAAGGTCGGCGATGCGCCGATCATCGCCATCGTCGAGCCGCGTTCCAACTCCATGAAGCTCGGCGCCCACCGCGACGGTCTGCCGGAAAGCGTTGTTCAAGCTGACCAGGTGGTCTGGTATGCGCCGGCCAATCTGGGTTGGGATCTGGCGGGAACAGCGGCCCAGTGCACCATTCCATCGTTGGTCTGCGACAGCCTCGACGGCATCATTGATCTGGTGAAAAACCAGGCTGTGCCCGGCACCCATGTAGTCATCATGAGCAACGGTGGCTTCGGCGGCCTGCACGGCAAACTTGCGGAGGCCCTGCAATGAGCGGCCCGGAACGCATCACCCTGGCGATGACCGGCGCGTCCGGCGCGCAATACGGCCTGCGCCTGCTGGACTGCCTGGTGCGCGAAGACCGCGAAGTGCATTTCCTCATCTCCAAGGCCGCGCAGCTGGTCATGGCCACGGAAACCGACGTCAACCTTCCGCCAAAGCCGCAGATGATGCAGGCGTTCCTCAACGAATACACCGGCGCGACCGCGGGCCAGATTCGGGTCTACGGCAAGGAAGACTGGATGTCGCCGGTGGCGTCCGGTTCCGGTTCGCCGAGCGCGATGGTCGTGGTGCCGTGTTCGACCGGGACGTTGTCGGCAATCGCCACGGGCGCCTGCAACAACTTGATCGAGCGCGCCGCAGACGTGACGTTGAAGGAGCGTCGGCAGTTGATTCTGGTGCCCCGCGAGGCGCCGTTTTCCAGCATTCATCTGGAGAACATGCTCAAGCTGTCGAACATGGGCGCGGTGATTCTGCCGGCGTCGCCCGGTTTCTATCACCAGCCGCAGACGATCGACGATCTGGTGGATTTCGTCGTCGCGCGGATTCTCAATCTGCTCAACATTCCCCAGGACATGCTGCCGCGCTGGGGCGAGCATCACTTTGGCGCTGATGAATAAGCTCGTCGTCATTGCGCTGGGTCTGTTGCTGACCACAGGCTGCTCCACCGTGCGCACCCTCGACGCCAATCAACCCGGCGCGCCGGTGGTTTACGCCGGGACGCGACTGGATCTGTACGCCATCGAAGGCGGCTGCTGTGAGAAGGACCGCTTCGGCACCGAGGCGCCGAAATACCCTATGCTCGACCTGCCCGGCAGCGCGCTGCTCGACACGCTGCTGCTGCCGCTGTCGATTCTGACCGCGCTGGGTGTGGGGTTTCAGGCTACGGGCGGGATGTAACTCAGAACGGCGATCCCTGTAGGAGTGAGCTTGCTCGCGAAAGCGGTCTATGTCCTGTCGGAGATACGTCGGATGTGATGGCCTCTTCGCGAGCAAGCTCACTCCTACAATATGCTGCGGTGTCCGGGCCGAATGCATTCCATGTAGGAGTGTTTGCTGTCAGCTTGAGCAGTGCTCAGTCATTTCCCCAACCGCCGCAAATCATCTGATTCAACCACCCGCACCCCCTCCTGCTCTTCCAGCGCCAGGCGCCACAACGCGCGGGCGAGGTTGCAGGCTTCGATGCCGCCGTATTTGCCGGGAATCAACTTGGCAATCGGCGCGGCCAGCTGTTCCACAAACCGCTGATCCTGCCGCTCGCCAATCAACAACGACGGCTGGACGATGGTCAGTTGTGGCCAGCCCTGAAGCTTCAGCGCTTCTTCCATCTCGCCTTTGACGCGGCTGTAAAAGATGCTCGATTTCGGATCGGCATTCACCGCGCTGATCACCAGCAGATGACGCGCGCCCAGCTCGCGCGCACGTTTGCCGAACGCGACGACCATGTCCAGATCCACGGCCCGAAACGCTTCCTGGGAACCGGCCTGTTTGATCGTGGTGCCCAGGCAGCAGAAAGCGATGTCCACCGGACCTTCGAGAGTGGGCAGCAAACTCTGGAGATCGCCGACCGGGTTTTCCAGCCGTGGATGTTCAGCCAGAGGACGACGGCTGGGGGCGAGGAGGCGGGTGACAGTGGGTTCGTTAAGCAGGCGGTCGAGCAAGTGCTCGCCAGTCAATCCGGTAGCTCCGGCAAGCAAAATGTGCTGAGGCGTCAAGTACATGATCTTTCTCCCTTGATACGCCACAAGCATAGGCGCTGTACCGGAACAGACTGCGAGCGAAGCGGGAGGGTTTCACAAAAAAACATGAAATGTTCAAGCGCCCCCGCTTTTGGGCCTGAGCACTCAGCGTCGAACGGTGTTCAACGCCCGCTCCGCCTGGCTTTTGCGCAGCTGCCGCCAGTGGGCGACCACGCCTTTCGGCGCCCACATCTGCGGCTCGGAGGCTTCGAAGCTTTCGTCCGTCTCACGCTGGGCGACGATGTCTTTTGCCTCATTGAACGCTTGCACCAGATCGTCGGTTTCCACCAGCGCCTTGCCGAACAGCGCCTCGCCGAAGTAGGTGAAATCGGCCTCCTCAGAGCAGCCAAACGACACTCGATCTTCACGTGAGGCGGTAATCACCATCGTCCGCTCGTCCTTGATCGCCGGAATGAAACCGCCCGAATAGCAGGCGGAAATCACCACCACCTTGTCGCGATTCTTCAGCGGAGCCAGCACGCCGGCCATCTCATTGGCAGGCAGGTCGGACAGCTCCAGACGCGGCTGATCCAGCACCAACTCGTGTTCGTGGGTGCCGTGGCTGGTCAGGTAAATGAAGATCAAATCTTCCGGGCCGCTGCGCTTGGCCAACGTTTGCACGGCGCGGCTGATGGTCTCGCGGGTGGCCAGCGGACGATCAGCCATATGATCGCGATGGTTCACCAAGGTGATCTGACCCGAAGCACCGAAGCGCGTCGCGAGCAGCTTGTTGACGTAATCGGCCTCGCGCAGAAAAACGCTCTGCTTGCCATCGCCACCCACGACGAGGCTGTAAAGCTCGATGGCCGGCGTGGAGGCGGGCACGGCGGCGAGGGCCTTTTCGACGAGGGCACCTTGGGCGAGCAAGCCGATTTCCAGCGGATCCGGCAGCAGCTTGCCGGCGGCGTCGCGCACCCGCTGGCCGTTCGACCAGGTGCCGCTCTGGACTTCGCCTTCCGCAGTGGTCAGCACGCCGCTGCCTTGATAGTTGTCGTTCTCGAACTGCCCGATGTACACGCTGCCGTCCGGGAGCTTCAGGCTGCCTGAGCCTGCGAAACGCCAGTTCTTGAAGTCGCCTTGGTAGCGGGTCCCGTCGGCGCCGATCAACTCGCCCTTGCCGGTGAACGCGCCATCCTTGAACTGCCCCGACCAGACATCGCCATCGGCGTTTTCGTAGCGACCGCGACCGTTGAGCTGATTGTTGTGAAAGCCGCCGACGTATTGATCGCCATCGGCGCTGTTGAAATTGCCCGTGCCTTCAAGCTGGCCATCGACGAACTTGCCGCTGAACTGGTTGCCCGCCGAATCGTTGCGCTGGCCTTCGCCGTTGGGTTTGCCGTGGGCGAACTGGCCCTGATACTCGCTGCCGTCGTCCAGTTCCAGATGACCGGCGCCGTCGTACAGGTCGGCCTTGAACTCGCCGCGATAGCTCATGCCGTGCTCTTTCAGCGTGCCTTCGCCGTCGCGCCGCCCCAGCTTGTAGCCGCCGACGTAGCTGCCGGCGCTGGTCGTCAACGAGCCCTGGCCATGGAAAAGCCCGTCCTGAAAGCCACCCTTGTATACGTCGCCGTTGCTGGCGTGCCACTCACCCTGGCCGTTCCACTGACCGTTCTTGAATTCCCCGGCGTACCAGCTGCCATTGGGGTAATCGATCCGGCCCTTGCCTTGCAGCACACCGTTGATCACGTCGCCACGATAGCGTCCGCCGTCGGGCAGGCGAGCGTCCGGGGGCAACAGCGATTCGCCATCGCCGCAAGCGGTAAGAAGGAAGGTCAGGGCCAAAGGAGCAAACGCGCGCATGGTAAATCCCGAAAAAAAGATGTTTCGGCGTGATCTGATCGCGTACGTGTATCGAGTCGCTCACACAGCCGCAGCGAGTATGCCGCAGCGAGGAACGCTCATGAAACAGTCTGTTACGACTGTTTCATGTTTCTGGAAGGTTTGCGCAGGCGTTATGGAGGGACGGCGGGGGTTACACGAAGCATAGCGAAAGCGGTTCCGCCACGAACGCAGGCTTGTCCAGACCTTCGATTTCAAGGGTTGCGGAGGCTTTTAGCAACCATTGGCCGGGCTTCTTTTCGGTCACATCTGCCAGCGTGACTTTTAGACGAACGCGCGAATTCACTTTCACCGGCTGAATGAAGCGCACGCTGTCCAGGCCATAGTTGATCGCCATCTGCATGCCTTCGGGCACGACCATCAAGGACTCCATCAGCTTGGGCATCAGCGACAGCGACAGAAAGCCATGGGCGATGGTCGAACCGAACGGGGTTTGCGCTGCTTTTACCGGATCGACGTGGATGAACTGGAAGTCGCCGGTGGCTTCGGCGAACAGATTGATGCGTGCCTGATCGATGGTCAGCCACTCGGAGCATCCCAGGTCCTTGCCTTCATAGCTCTTGAGTTCTGCAACGGGTACGTGGGGCATCGCTACTCTCCTTGTGGGTGATTGTTTTTGCACGGGATCTTCACGGGCAGGCCCCCTGACACAACGCGCTCGCAGGTTTGCTGCCGCTTCGCGTCAGATCGCGAGCAAGCTCACTCCTACAGTTTGAACCGCAGTCGACGAGGTGACGTCGGCGCTGTTATTGCTTGGCATTGAAGATCAGCACGCGCCACTGCGCGGGTCAACGTGGTCTCAACTGGCGAATACCACCCCATAGGCAGCGCGGGTGGCGTGCCTATAATGTCGCCGCGAATCTGCTGGAGTTTTTTATGTTGCTAAGAGGCCTGACCTGGCTTGTGCTGTTCCAACTGATCGGAACCGCGCTCAATCACCTGTTTCTGTCGATCCTGCCCGGCCCGATCATCGGGCTGGTGCTGTTGATGATCTACCTCATGACCCGCGGCGAAGTCAGTGAACCCATCAGCCTGGCGGCCAGCAGTCTGCTGCGATACCTGCCGCTGCTGCTGGTGCCGCCCGCCGTGGGTGTGATGGTGTATGCCGACCAGATCGCCGAGGACTTCTGGGCGATCGTCGGCTCGCTGGTGATTTCCCTGATGGTGTCGCTGACCTTCGCCGGCTGGCTGATGCAGAAACTCATCGACCGTCAGGCCAATCGCCGGGAGCCATCATGAGTCTGGACTGGCACGGCGCCTGGCTGTCGGTGATTCATCACCCCTTGTTCGGTATCGCCATCACGCTGGGCGCGTATCAACTGGTGCTGGCCGGCTACGAGAAAACCCGCTGGGTGTTTTTGCAACCGGTGCTGATTTCGATGCTGGTGGTGATAGGCGTACTGGTGAGCTGCGGGCTGTCCTACGTTGAGTACCGCAAAAGCACCGAAATCCTCAGCATTCTGTTGGGCCCGGCAACGGTTGCGCTGGCCGTGCCGCTTTATCTGAACCTGCGGCGCATCCGGCAGCTGTTCTGGCCGGTATTGACTACGCTGGTGGTGGGCGGAGTGCTGGCCACCGGGCTGTGCGTCGGGCTGGGCTGGATGCTCGGCGCCGATCACATGATCCTGATGACCATGGCGCCCAAGTCCGTGACCTCGCCGATCGCCATGCTGGTCGCCGAGCAGATTGGCGGTGTGGCGGCGCTGGCCGCAGTCTTTGTGTTGATAACCGGGGTGATCGGCGGCATATTCGGCCCCGGCCTGCTGACGCTGGCGCAGGTCACCAGCCCGGAAGCGCGAGGCATGGCCCTCGGGCTGACGGCGCACGCGGTGGGTACGTCGGCGGCCCTGCAGGAAAGTGAGGAATGCGGCGCCTTCGCGGCGTTGGCGATGAGTCTGATGGGTGTCGCCACGGCCTTGTTCCTGCCGTTGGCGGTGTCTCTGGTTGCTTGAGGATAGGTTTATGTCGTTGCCGTTGTTTACGCTGCCGCTGTTTCCACTGAATGCCGTGCTGTTCCCGGGGTGCGTGCTCGATTTGCAGCTATTCGAGGCGCGCTACCTCGACATGATTAGCCGCTGCATGAAGCAGGGCGAAGGCTTTGGCGTGGTCTGCATCACTGAGGGCAATGAGACGGGCGACGTGCCGGACGGTTTCTCGATGATCGGCTGCGAAGCGCGGGTGACCGATTTCCAGAAGCAGGACAACGGCCTGCTAGGCATTCGGGTGGTGGGCGCCCGACGCTTTCGGGTGAAGGACTACAGCACCCAGCGCGACAACCTGCTGATCGGCGAGGTCGAGTGGCTCGACGATCCCGAAGAACAACCGCTGCAAGAAGAGGACGACGACCTGGTCGCGTTACTCGCCGCGCTGGCCGAGCACCCGATGGTGGCCGCGCTGAACATGGGCCTCACCGCGAGCGGTCAGCACTCGCTGGCCAATCAGCTGGCGTACCTCTTGCCGTTCGCGGAGGAAGACAAGATCGAGCTGCTGGAAATCGAAGACGCCGAACAACGGCTCGATGCGATTCAGGACCTGCTCGACGAAATGCAGGGCGACATGCAGGCCTGAATGCTGTTGTTTTGCGCGGCGCGGACCGGATCGTTCTTCCGGCAGGCCGCGCCTGAGCTGTTTCAGTACTGGTAGCGGATCAAACCGTGGGGGAACGAGTGCAGGCCGAACCCGCCGAAAAGCGCCACCATTGCCGGTAGCACCAGCCACCAGACTTTAATCGGCAGGGCCTCCAACGGCTTTTTGTTCTGCACGAACGCAAGGCTCGCCGCGCAGGTGAAAAACGCCAGCAGCATCCCCGCCGTGACATCCGTCGGCCAGTGCACGCCCAGATACACCCTTGACATGGCGATCGCCAGCGCCGGAATGCCGCCCAATAGCAGCCACGTCAGGCGCAGCCGCACCGGCTGACCGCGACCGGCAAGCACCGCCAGCGTCATGAACAGCGCAAACGAGGCCGATGCATGTCCGCTCGGCATGCTGTAGGTCCCCAGGGCCTCCGTCAGTACGTCAGGCCGGGCGCGGGCGAAGGTGTATTTCATGCTCTGGTTGATCAGCGCCGCGCCCAGGGTGGTGCCGACCGCGAAGATTGCATGGCGCCATTGCCGCGTGACGACCAGCAGGATGGTCAGCAGGGCGGCGGCGCAGAACTGCGTGCGGAAATCCCCCAGGCCCGTCACCATCACCACGAAGTTTTCGGCAGCAGCGCTCCGACTGGCCTGGACCACGGTCATGATGCCCTGATCGAAATCGGCCAGGTATGGCCAGCCCAGAAAAACACTTCCCAGCAGCACGAAGCAGGTCAGGGCGATGACTTTGGTCGCGTAGGGCTTTTGCCGCAGGCTGCTCTGCACGCTGATGCCCAGCAGCAGCGCGAGCCCGCCGCCCACCACGGCAGCCTGGGGCCAGAAGTTTTCCGGCAGCGGCAGGCGGATGGCCGCACCGGTCGCCCAGCCCGGCAGTATGTAGGCCACAGACCAGCCGGCAGCGGCAATCAAGCTCACACCGGCAAAGCGCACGAACGGCATGTCGCACATCCCGGCCACCATCGGCAGCATCGGGCGCAGCGGGCCGATGAAGCGGCCGACCAGCAGGCTGGCGATGCCGTAGCGCTGGAAGTAGGTCTCGGCGCCACCGATCCACTCCGGGTGATTGCGCAGGCCGGGCAATTGACGAATCTTCTGATGAAAGCGCCGGCCGAGGAAGTACGAGACTAGATCGCCCAATATCCCGCCGAGGAACCCCAGCAACAGCGCTTCACTCAACGGGAGTATGCCGCTGCCGGCCAGTGCGGCAATCGCGAACAGCACAACGGTGCCGGGGACGACGATGCCAGCAATCGCCAGGCACTCAATGAACGCGACGATGAAAATCGCCGCGCCGAGCCAGGAGGGGTTGGCGCTTAGCCAGGAGGTGATGCTGTCGAGCCACGCGCCCATGGGTTCAGTTTCCTTGCTCGATGAAAATATAGTCGCGTCCTTCGACTTGCCCGCGTCTGACCGGGTTCCGTGTGCAGAAGCGGGCATAGGCGGCGTCAACGAACCGGTACATCAGGTGCTCGTCGCGTCCGGTGGGGATGCCGAGGCGCGTCGTTTGGATAATGCGCGGCGGTCGCTGGCCCACGTCCTCGACGAAAAGCTGTTCTTCATCGAAGCGCTTGGCGTCCCACATCGGCACTTTCAGGCCCAGCGCCTTGCACAGCAGCGTCTGCCCGGCGCACAGCCGCTCTGGCGTGCGCACGTTGCCGCTGGCGTCGGGATTATTGAGCAGCATGCGGGCGAGGGCGTTCTCATCGGACACCGCATCGACCCAGGGATAAGCCGATTTGATCAACACGGCATTGCCCGGACCTTCCGCACTGAAGTTCAACGAGTCACCGCCACGGGCGTAATACATATAAATGTGCCCGCCTTCCAGAAACAAAGCCTTACGTTTTTCTGTGTAACCGAGGGACGCATGACTGCCTTTCTCGGCCACGTAATACGCCTCCGTCTCAATAATCCGCGCCGACAACCACAACCCGTCGACCTTGTGACGGATCACCTTGCCGAGCAACTCCCGGGCAAGCGTCTGAGCATCGCGATGAAAGAAACTGTCCGGCAGGGCGCGTGGCGATTGGTCAGGCATAAACAACGGCAGTCAGAGAATGGACCGCGATCATATCAACATCGGCCTTAATTTGAGCTGAATGGCTAGGCACGCACCGGGGGCAGATCAAAAATCCCATTGCCTACACGGGCGCCTTCCCGGCTGAAGCCGGTCCCACTAAAAAGCATCGCATCCCGCCAGTGGGACTGGCGCCGACCCCCGTAGGACCGGCT